>JAFAFY010000223.1 GCA_023423235.1 Pseudomonadota bacterium | reverse complement strand
TGCGGATCGCGCAGCCGCGCCATGATCGCCAGCAACCTGTCGATTCCGCCTGTCGCGTCTTGCATCTTCGATTCCTCACACATTGTGTTCTGCCACGGATTCGTGCCGATCAACGCGGATACGGCGACGCAAAGCGGGCGACAAAATTTTCTGCAGCTGACTTTGCTTCCGATCCGCGGATCGCCGCACTGTTGGGCGAAGAACCCGAAAAACGAACTACATCCAGCCGCGCCACGGCAGGCCGGGATCGCCGAGCGCAATGAAATCGCCGTTGAGCACGGTGTCACGCTGGTTGTAGCGGAAGGGGCGCCCGCGCAGGTCCAGCACGCAGCCGCCCGCGCCTTCGAGGATCGCCTGGCCGGCCGCGGTGTCCCATTCGCTGGTCGGCCCGAAGCGCGGATAGACATCCATGCCGCCCTCGGCAATCCGGCAAAACTTCAGCGACGATCCCAGCGCCATCGGCTCGACCTCGCCGATGCGTGCCAGCAGCGCATCGGTGCGCGGCGTGCGGTGCGAGCGGCTGGTCGCGACCCGCAACGGCCCGTGGCCGGGGCCGATCCGGTTGGCGTGGATCGCGACATCCGCGTCGCCCGCGCGGCGGAATGCGCCCAGGCCGGGCCCGCCATGCCAGACCGTGCCGGTCACCGGCGCCTGGATCACGCCGAAACTGGCGACCCCACGCTCGATCAGCGCGATGTTGACGCTGAACTCGTCGTTGCGCTTGACGAACTCGCGGGTACCGTCGAGTGGATCGACCAGCCACATCCGCGGCCATGCGCGGCGTTCGGCCGTGGCCGCGCTGGCGGCCGACTCCTCCGACAGCACCGGGATCCCGGGCGTCAACCGGCCCAGGCCGGCGACGATGATGCGATGGGCGTCGAGATCGGCCGCGGTCACCGGGCTGTGGTCGGCCTTGCAGATCACCTCGAAATCGCGGGCATAGACCGCCAGGATTGCCGCGGCGGCCTCGCGCGCCAGGGCGATGACCGCATCGCGCAGCGCAGGGTCGATGCGCGTCGCGGCCTCAGCCACCGTGGTGGCGCAGCCAGTCGCGGGCGATGTAGAGCGCGGCGATCGAGCGGCCTTCGGAGAATTCCTCGCGCAGGATCAACTCGTGCAACGCGTCGAGCTTCCACGGCACGACCTCCAGCGGCTCGGGCTCGTCGCCGGGCAGACGCTCGGGATACAGGTCGCGCGCCACGACCAGGGTCGCCTGGTGGCTCATGTAGGTCGGCGCCAGCGAGAGCATCCGCAGCGCGTCGAGGCGCCGGGCGCCGTAGCCGGCTTCTTCCTTGAGCTCGCGGTCGGCCGCCTGCACCGGCGTCTCGCCGGCATCGATGCGGCCCTTGACCAGGCCCAACTCGTAGCGGTGCATGCCGGCGGCGTACTCACGCACCAGCAGCACGGTGTCGGCATCGAGCATCGGCACCACGATGACCGCGCCGTGGCCACTGCCATGCAGACGCTCGTAGCGCCGGCGCTCGCCATTGCTGAACTCCAAGTCCAGCTCTTCCATGCGCAGTGGCCCGGCCTCGCGCTCGCTGATCGCGTGGATGGTCGGCAGACGGCGGCTCACGGCCGGACCCTGCCGTCGACGCGGGGGCGGACGCAAGCGGCGATAATGCGTGGATGACAGGACAGACTCACGATCCGGCCATTCTAGCCGACGGCGCCGACTGGCGGACCCGCGACCTCGCCGCGGTCTGGCACCCCTGCACCCAGATGCGCGAGCACCCGGACGTCCAGCCGCTGCTGCCGATCGAGCGTGGCGAAGGCGCCTGGCTGATCGAAAGCGGCGGCCGCCGCATCCTCGATTCGGGCAGCAGCTGGTGGACCAACCTGCACGGCCATGCCGAGCCGCGCATCGGCGAGGCGATCGCGCGCCAGGCGCGCACGCTCGAGCAGGTGCTCCTGGCCGGCTGCACCCATCCCGGCGCGGTCGAGCTTGCCGAACGCCTGCTGGCGATCGCTCCGCGTGAGCCCGGCCGCGCGCCACTGGCGAAGGTGTTCTACGCCGACAACGGCTCGGCCGGGGTCGAGGTGGCGCTGAAGATGGCCTACCAGTGGTTCGCCAACCGTGGCGACGAACCGCGGCGCACCAAGTTCGTGGCGTTGGAGAACGGCTACCACGGCGAGACCCTGGGCGCGCTGGCGGTCGGCGACATTCCGCTGTACCGCCGCGTCTATGCGCCGCTGCTGTGCGAGGCGCTGTTCGCGCCCTCGCCCGATGCCTGGCTGGCACGCGAAGGCCAGAGCGCCGTCGATCATGCCGAGGACGCGGCCGACGCATTGGCGCGGCTGCTCGACCAGCATGCCGGCGAAGTGTGCGCGATGATCCTGGAGCCGCGCGTGCAATGCGCCGGCGGCATGCGCATGCACGACCCGGTGTACCTGCGGCGCGTGCGCGAGCTGTGCGACGTGCACGGCATCTTCCTGATCGCCGACGAGATCGCGGTCGGCTTCGGCCGCACCGGCACCCTGTTCGCCTGCGAACAGGCACCTGCCGAAGCCGGCAGCGGCGGCGCGGGCGGCATCCAGCCCGACCTGCTGTGCCTGTCCAAGGGCCTGACCGGCGGCTTCCTGCCGCTGGCGACGGTACTGGCAACCCAGGTGCTCTACGACGGTTTCCTCGACGCCTCGCGCGAACGCGCGTTCCTGCATTCGCACAGCTACACCGGCAATCCGCTGGCCTGCGCCGCCGCGCTGGCGTCGCTGCGGATCTTCGAGAGCGACGACGTGCTGGCGCGCAACCGCGACACCGCGGCGAAGATGGCGCGGCTTGCAGCGCAGGTCGGCGGCCACCGCAACGTCGCCGATACCCGCCAGGCCGGCATGATCGTCGCGTTCGAGCTGACCCGCGACGGCGACCGGCGCACGCCATTCGATCCCGCGCTGCGCATCGGCCTGCAGGCCTACCGGCATGCGGTCTCGCGCGGCGTGCTGCTGCGTCCGCTCGGCGACATCCTGTACTGGATGCCGCCCTACGTGATCGGCGATGCACAGCTGCAACTGCTGGCCGAGGTCACCGCCGAGGCCATCGAGGTGGCCAGCGCATGCGCGTGATCCGGGCCTTCGTCGACCTGCCGCTGGCCGCCGGCCAGTGCATCGAACTGCCCGACGACGCCGCCGCGCACCTGGTGCGGGTGCTGCGCCTGCGCGAGGGCGATGCCTGCGTGCTGTTCAACGGCGACGGCCACGACCATGACGCGCGCCTGACCAGCGCGGGCAAGCGCGGCGCCAGCGCCGAGATCGTCGCCACACGCGCCGTCGATGTCGAATCGCCGCTGCGCATCGTGCTGCTGCAGGGCATCGCCCGCGGCGAGAAGATGGACTGGATCCTGCAGAAGGCGACCGAGCTGGGCGTCGCCGGTTTCGTGCCGGTCTCGAGCGACCGCAGCGAAGTGAAGCTGGATGCCGAGCGCGCGGGCAAGCGTCACGCGCACTGGCGCAGCGTGGTCGTCTCGGCCTGCGAGCAGAGCTGGCGCGCACGCGTGCCGGAGATCGTCGCGCCGCAGCCGCTGGCGGCGGCACTGGCCGCGCTGCCGGCCGGCGGCGCGCGCTGGCTGCTCGATCCCGAAGCCACATCGGGCATCGCGTCCATGCCGGCGCCGTCCGCGTCGCTGGTACTGGCGATCGGCCCCGAGGGCGGCTGGTCGCCGAACGATCGCGCCGCGCTGACCGCCGCGGGATTCGGCGGCCTGCGCCTGGGCCCGCGGATCCTGCGCACCGAGACCGCCGGCATCGCCGCGGTGGCTGCGCTGCAGGCGCGATTCGGCGACCTGGCCTAGCAGCGGCCGCCTGCCCGCTGCGTTCGCGGCGCGGCGCGTGGCAGCACCGTCTGCGCGCTATGCCAGCGCGCTGCGGATCGCGTTCTCGATCGCGTCGATGTCGGGAATCAGGGCGTCCTCGTCATTGAGGCGCACGTGCGCGCGCACCGCGGTCGGCAATCCGGCATCGGTCCCGTCATTACCGTCCTCGCCCGCGCCTGCCTCGTCGCCGACGTCGACCAGACTTGCAGCGGGAATCTTCACCAGCCGCGGGAAGCCGTGGGTCAGCAGGGCGAAGAACGGCAGGCGGGCATCGCCACCCAGCGCCTTGAGCACGACGACCTTGCTGCCCAGGTCGGCTGCTTCCGCGCCCTGCCCCGACAGCAGCGAGAACGCGACCAGCGGCAGACGCCAACCGCGCCAGCGCAGGCGGCCCAGCAGCCACTCGGGCGCATCGGCCACGGGTTCGGGCGGCGAATAGGACAGCACCTCGGAAATGGTCGCGTTGGGCAGCAGCAACTGCCGGGACCCGACCCGGACCAGGGCGCCGCGGATCTCGTCGACGGTGGTGTTCACGGCGACAGCTCTCCGGTGTCGAGCGATGGGGCATGCGCGGCGGGCATCCAGCGCGCAGCCAGGATGGAAGCCAGTTCCACGGGCGTGCCCGAGGCGCTGCCGCGTTCGATCGCGGCGCTGGCGGCAGTGGCGTCGTAGCAGCCTTCCGGCGACTGCCCGGCAACCAGGGCACCCTGCCAGGCAGGTGCCATGGCCTCCTCGACCAGCGCGGGATTGCTGCCGCTCAGGAACAGCACCGCGCTGTCGTCGGCAGGCAGGGCCTCCGGCAGCGAACCTGCGCCATCGGCCGCCACGAACCGCAGGGCGCCCGCCTGACGGGCGATGTCGAGATCGGGCGTGACGAAGTGGATCTCGCCGTCGGCAATGGCATTGCCGGCCTCGGCCAGGCTGACCGGCAACTGCGCCGCACGTTCCATCTGCCGGACCAGGCGGTCGTAGCGGCCGCCGTCGAGCTGCAGGCGGACCAGTACCGGGCGCGGAAAGCCTGGCGGAATGGCCGCGAGCAGCTGGCGCACCGCATCCGGGCCCCCGAGTCCGCCCTCGACCAGTACCGCGCCATGCTGCGGGCCCTGCCCATAGCTGTCGGCATCGACCAGGCTCAGCCCCGAGATGCGCGACTCCAGCGCCGCAAGGTCGACCTTGGCCGGCGTGTTGGGCGCGGCTGCGTTGGACGCAGACTCCGGTGCACTGGCCGCGACGAACGACGGCAATGCCTCGGCATCGAGCGTCGCGACAGGTGCATCTTCCGCGGCGGCCACGGTGGACGCTCCGTCGAGGTCGGTGGCGTCAGGCTCGGAAGCGCCAGGCTCTACAGCATGCGGCGCGACAGTTGCCAGTCCGTCGTCATCGGCCTGCGCGGCAGCATCGGTCTCGACCGGCACCTCGACCGACCAGCCGGAAAAATCGAAATCCACGCCTGTGGAGGCGTCCGCTTCGGCAGCCGCGGACGGATCGGCATCCGTCGCCAGATCGAGGCCCGCAGTCAGCGCAGGGTCGAGGACGATCGCCTGCGCCGGAGCGCCGCTGTCGCCCTCGTCGCCGTGTTCGAATGCCACCGGATCGAAGGCGTGGAACGCGGCGGCATCGCTGCCGTCCGCACCTTCACCCGTGAGCGCGCCTGCGGTGTTTGCAGGGCTTGCGTCCCCATCGTCGAGCGCCAGTGCCAATGCCGCGGGGTCCACGTCGAAGACCGGCATCCCGGTGCCGGCCTGGTCGTCGCCGGCCGCGGGGCCCGGCGGCAGGACATCGCGGTCACGCCGCAGCTTTGCCGACAGGTGTCGCAGCCAGCGCGCGGCGTCCCAGCCGGTGCGGTCGAGCACCAGCGCGGCCTCCTCGAAGATCACCGTGACCGCGGGATCGCCGAACACTTCGACGTACTGCTCGAGCGCATCCTCCAGCGCCGGCTCCAGCGAGACGATGATCGCGGTAGGCGCCAGTTCGACCAGCGCCCCGGGCCCGACCTGGGCCGGATCGAGCACCCCGGCCACGTCCATGCCCGTGGCCTGCAGGCCCTCGACGATGCGGTCGCGCGCGGCGCCTTCGCGCGCCAGCACCGCGGTTCGGATCGGCCGGTCAGCCATCGTCGCGGTCCATCTTCAGCAGCTCGTGCACGTGACGCAGCAGGTCGTTCTCCTGGTAGGGCTTGCCGAGATAGCGGTCGACACCGATCTCGAACGCGCGCTGGCGATGCTTCTCGCCGGTACGCGAAGTGATCATCATGATCGTGACATCGCGCAGCCGCGGGTCCTCCTTCATCCGCGTCGCCAGCTCGTAGCCGTCCATGCGCGGCATTTCGATGTCCAGCAGCATCAGGTCGGGCACGCGTTCTTCCATGCGCTCGAGCGCATCGATACCGTCGCGCGCGGTGGCCACCTCGAAGCCATGGCGCTCGAGCACGCGCCCGGTGACCTTGCGCATCGTCACCGAATCGTCGACCACCATGACCAGCGGTACCGGCCGCTGTTCGGCCGGCACCGCCTCCGACGCAGGCGCCGCGCCACCGGACTCGGCAGCCAGCACCAGCTGACGGCGCACCAGCGGGGCGACGTCCAGGATCACCACCACGCGGCCGTCGCCCATGATGGTCGCGCCGAAGATGCCGGGAATGGATGCCACCTGGGGACCCACCGGCTTCACCACGATCTCGCGGTTGCCGATGATCTCGTCGACCGCAACCGCCGCGCGCAGCTCGCCGGCGCGGATCAGCAGCAACGGCATCTGCAACTGGTTCTCCGCGCGTGCCGGCGCCTGACCGACCAGTCGACCGAGGTCGTGCAGCTGGTAGTCCTCGCCGCCGTAGCGGTAGACCGCGTCGGCGCCCATGGCATCGCGGGCGATGCGGCCGACGCCGCGCACCGAGGCGATCGGCACCGCGAAGCTGGTGTCGCCGATGCGCACGAACGCCGACTGGGTGACCGCCAGCGTCTGCGGCAGGCGCAGGGTGAAGATGGCGCCCTCGCCCTCGCGCGAGCGGATGTCGATGCTGCCGCCGAGCTGGCGCACTTCGCTGGCGACAACGTCCATGCCCACGCCGCGGCCGGCCAGGCGGCTGACCTCGGTGGCGGTGGAGAAGCCCGGTTCGAGGATCAGCGCATCGAGATCGCCGTCGCCGAGCACGGCGTCGCTGCGGATCAGGCCGCGCTCTTCCGCGCGGCGTCGGATCGCGGCGCGATCGAGACCGGCACCGTTGTCGCCGATCTCCAGCACCACTTCCGAGCCTTCGCGGCGCACCGCGATGTGCAACGTGCCCTCTTCCGGCTTGCCGACCTTGCGGCGCGCGGCGGGCGCCTCGAGGCCGTGCGCGATCGCATTGCGCAGCATGTGCTCGATCGGCGACACCATGCGTTCGAGCACGTTGCGGTCGAGTTCGCCCTGGGTGCCGTCGAGCCGCAACTGCACGCGCTTGCCGGTTTCCTGCGCAGCCTGGCGCACCACCCGGCGCAGCCGCGGCACCAGGCCGTCGAAGGGCACCATGCGCGTGCGCATCAGGCCCTCCTGCAGCTCCGAGCTGACGCGCGACTGCTGCAGCAGCAGCGTCTCGTACTGGCGGGTCAAGTCGTCGAGCGTCTGCTGCAGGCTGGTCATGTCCGCGGCGGATTCGCCCAGCGCACGCGAGAGCTGCTGCAGGGTGGAGAAGCGGTCGAGTTCGAGCGGGTCGAACGTCGCGTCGCCGGTGTCGCCCTCGCGCTGGAAGCGCGCGATGATCTGCGCCTCGGTCTCGATGTCCAGGCGCCGCAGCTGGTCGCGCAGGCGGGTATTGGTCTGCGCCATTTCGCCCATCGCGCCGCGGAAGGCGCCGAGCTGCTGCTCCAGGCGCGCGCGGTAGATCGCGACCTCGCCGGCGTAGGTCACCAGGCGGTCGAGCAGGTCGGCGCGGATGCGCACCTGCTCCTGCGAACCGCGCAGGATGCCTTCCTCGTCTTCCGGCGTCGCATCCGCCAGCAGCGGTGCCGACAACGGTGCAAGCGCCGGTTTTCCGGTGGACGCGGTGGCGTCGGCGCCAGGCTCGGCCGTGGCCGCGGACGTGCCACTGAACGCATCGACCAGGGCTTGCGACGGACCGATCGCCAGGTGCGCGCCGGCGCGCGTGACCATTGCATGCAGGCGGTCGAAACCCTGCTCCAGCAAACCGATGTCACGCGGCCGCAGGTCGGTGCGCCGTTCGGCGACCGATTCGAGCAGGGTCTCCATCGCGTGACCCAGTTCGCCGATCTCCATCAGGCCGGCCATGCGCGCGCCACCCTTGAGGGTATGCAGGTCGCGCTGCAGGCCGACGATCGCCTCGTGCGGATCGCTGCTCTCGCGCAGCTGCGCCAGCAGGCCGTCGGCATGGTCGAGCAGATCGATGCCTTCCTCGACGAAGATGTCGACCAGCTCGGCATCGAGCTCGCGCATGTCCAGCGGCGCGTCGGGGTCCTCGCCCGTGGAGACCGCGACCAGTGCCGGCGTCCCGGCGTCGTTGTCCAGATCGCCTTCGGAAGCCGCAGGCGCCGGCCCGGAAGCAGGCACAGATCCGGACTCGACGGTGGTCGCCGATGCGTCCGCAGCCTCGGGTTCAATCGCCTGCGCGCCGGCCGCGCCGGCCGCGGCCAACGGGAGGGATGCAGGCCCGTCGACGCCTTCCGCAGCAGCTTCCGTTTCTGTTTCGGTTTCTGTTGCGCTGTCGGCCTCGACCTCGGCCGCGAATCCGGCATCGGCTTCGACTTCGGTTCCAGCATCGGAACCGACCTCGATTTCCGGCGTGTCTCCGGAGCCGGGCTCGGG
>JAFAFY010000329.1 GCA_023423235.1 Pseudomonadota bacterium | reverse complement strand
AGCGGCGGCATCGGCCACATGGCCCTGCAATTCGCCCGCCAGCGTGGCGCACGGGTGCTGGCCGTCGCCTCCGGGGCCGACGGCCAGGCGCTGTGCGAGCGGCTGGGCGCGGACATGGCGATCGACGGCCGTCGTCACAACCTGGCCAGCGCGCTGCGGATCTTCGCGCCCGACGGCCTGGACGCGGCGCTGCTGACCGCAGACAGCGCGCTGGCCGCGCCGATCGTCGCCGCGCTGCGTCCGGGTGGCCGCCTGGCCTGGCCACGCGGCGTCGCGGCACCGCCCGACCGCGCCGACGTCGCCGCCATCGCCGTGGGCATGCACCACGATGCGCGCATCATGCGCGCGGTGCGACGCGCGATCGAGGCCGGTCCGTTCCACCTGCATGTTTCGCAGCGCTTCGCGCTGCAGCAGCTGGGCCAGGCGCATGCGGCCGTCACTGCGCACCACCTGGGACGGATCGTGCTCGACGTGCCCTGAGCGGCTGCAAGTGGCCCCGCTCGCGGCCTGTGTACAGGCCGTCGCGGCATCCGCGACCGCGATGCCCGACAATAGGCGGCTTGCAAGCGCGCCGGGCCGCATGCCCACCCCCTGCCTGCCGCCTGCGCGACACGCGCATGCGGTCCGCGTTGCCGCGCGCACCCGCTTCTTCAGGATTTCCCATGCTTCGCTGGTTCGAAAACAGAGTCGACCCCTTCCCCGTCCAGCCACCGGTGCAGCCCCCGGCCACGCTGTTCGCCTTCTGCATGCACTACGTGCGCGGCAGCGGCAAATGGCTGCTGCTGATGGCGGTGGCGACGGCACTGATCGCGATCGCCGAGGTCGCGCTGTACGCCTACGTCGGTTCGCTGGTGGACCGGCTTGGCGCCAGCACGCCGCAGACCTTCCTCGACAGCGAGGCCACGCGCCTGATCGGCATGGCGCTCCTGGTGCTGGTGGGCCTGCCGCTGCTGACCCTGCTCAGCTCGCTGGTGATCCACCAGACGCTGCTCGGCAATTTCCCCATGCGCATCCGCTGGAACGTGCACCGCTACCTGCTGCGGCAGTCGATGGGCTATTTCCAGGAGGAGTTCGCCGGCCGCATCGCCACCAAGCTGATGCAGACCTCGCTGGCGGTGCGCGAAACCGTCATCAAGCTGCTGGACGTGGGCAACTACGTCCTGGTGTACCTGACCGGCGCACTGGTGGTGGCCGCCTCGGCCGACTGGCGGATGATGCTGCCTTTCCTGGGCTGGGTGGCCGGCTATGCGTTGCTGATGTGGCGCTTCGTGCCGCAGATCAGTCGCGTCTCCGAGCTGCAGGCCGATGCGCGCTCGCTGATGACCGGGCGCATCGTCGACAGCTATACCAACATCGCCACGGTCAAGCTGTTCTCGCACTCGCAGCGCGAGCAGGCCTACGCACGCGAGGCGATGGACGGCTTCCTCGACACCGTGCACCGGCAGATGCGCCTGGTGACCATCATCAACGTCTGCAACTACACGCTGAACATGCTGCTGCTGGCCTCGGTGGCCGCGCTGGGCCTGTGGCTGTGGCATGGCGGACTGGTCACCGCAGGCGCGATCGCGGTCGCCATCGCCCTGGCGCTGCGCATGCTGGGCATGTCGCAGTGGATCATGTGGGAGCTCTCCGCGCTGTTCGAGAACATCGGCACCGTCCGCGACGGCATCAACTCGATTTCGCTGGCGGCGACCGTCGACGATGACGCAGGCGCCCCGGCGCTCGGCCACATCGATGGCGACATCCGGTTCGAGCACGTCGATTTCCACTACGGCCAGCAGGGCCGCAGCATCATCCAGGACCTCAACCTGCACGTGCGTCCCGGGGAGAAAATCGGCCTGGTGGGCCGCTCGGGCGCCGGCAAGTCGACCCTGGTCAACCTGCTGCTGCGTTTCTACGACCGCGAATCGGGCGTGATCCGCATCGACGGCACCGATATCGCGACGGTCACCCAGGACTCGCTGCGCGCGCAGATCGGCATGGTGACCCAGGACACCTCGCTGCTGCACCGCTCGGTACGCGAGAACATCCTCTACGGCCGTCCGGATGCCAGCGAGGCGGAGATGCTCGATGCCGCGCGCCGGGCAGAGGCGCACGACTTCATCCTGACGCTGAGCGATGCCAAGGGCCGCACCGGTTACGACGCGCATGTCGGCGAGCGCGGGGTCAAGCTGTCGGGCGGCCAGCGCCAGCGCATCGCCATCGCCCGCGTGCTGCTGAAGAACGCGCCGATCCTGGTGCTCGACGAGGCCACGTCCGCGCTCGATTCCGAGGCCGAGGCCGCGATCCAGGAAAACCTCTACCGGCTGATGGAGGGCAAGACGGTCATCGCCATCGCGCACCGGCTCTCGACCATCGCGGCGATGGACCGGCTGGTGGTCATGGACCAGGGCCGCATCGTGGAACAGGGCACGCACGAGGCGCTGGTGGCGGCCGACGGCGTCTACGCCAGCCTGTGGCGACGGCAGTCGGGCGGGTTCCTGTCGGACAACCTCCTGTCGGACAACCACCTCCCGGACAACGGCGACGCCGACTGACGCCGTTGCACCGGCGCGCTTCTTTCAGCGGCGTGAGGCGGACGCCTCGACGTCGCGCCCGCGCGTCTCGCTGCCGTCGGCCTTCGCGCGCGAGGCCGCGGCCTCCGCATCCGATTTTGTGGCCGGCGCGGCCGGTGCGCCCGGCGCCGCCGGTTGCAGCAGCGCCTCGAGTTCCATGCGGCTGGCATTGCTGGCCGCGGCATGCAGCTCGCCGACCAGGTCGAACTCCGACAACGGACTCTCCGCCGGGCATGCCTCATCGGGAAACCCGAAGGTGCCGCGCAGTGCCAGGCCGCAGGCATTCATCGATTCGACATCGGTCTCGGGGGTATTGCAGCGGGCGTCGAACGCGCGCACGAAGGCATCGCGGCGGGCGACGAAATCCTGCCCGCATTTGCGCATCAGCCGCAGCCGGTCCAGGTCGTCCTGCGCCGGATTGACCCCATCCAGGCCATAGAGCTTGAGTTCGTCGGAGGTGAGGATGCGCAGGCTGCGGTTGGGCACGGCCATCATCAGGTCGGCCACCGCGACCGCCGCGCCGTTGCGCTCCAGGTAATCGCGCACGCGGCCATAGACCGCGCGCAACTCGCGGTTGAGCTCGGCGCGGGTGGCCGCGGTCGAGCTCATGCGGATGATGCGGTGGATGCCGACGCGGCCGCCGATCAGACGATTGTCGCCACCGGCCAGCACGAACACGCAGGCGCTGTGGCAGACCGCGCCCTCGCGCACCCAGATCGTCCAGCGCGACTCGGCGATCACATCGCCGGCGCGGATCGCCTCTTCCACCATGCCGCCGCTGGAATCAATGTCGAGCACGCGCTTGTCGATCGACAGCTCATTGGCGACCACCGCCAGGCGCGCCATCAGCTGGGTGAACTGCTGGGTCACCCGGCCCTTGAAGCGCAAGCGCACCACGCCGCGTTCGGCGCATTGCGACAGCAGCGCGGTGAGCGCTTCATGCCCCAGGTCCTGCAACGCCTCGCCATCGCCGTGGGTGGCGTAGTCCAGCTCGCAACTGAGTGATGCGGTGCCGTCGCGCAGCGTCATTGGCGACCAGTCCACGTCCTCCAGCACCGGAATGGCCGCCTCGGGCGCCGGGGCCTCCACTTCCTCCACCGGCGCGGTACTGACGGCGCCGCCCTCCTCCGGGCTCGCCAGCGGCACCGTCTCCACCGGCGCAGCCGGTGCCTCGGCCTCCCGCTGGCAGCCGACAGCCGCCAGGCAGGCGATCAACAGCAGGCACAGGCGCCATGTGGACATGAAAAACCAGCAAGCGGAGGGGGAGTGGCGCGTGACCGGATCTGCACCCGCCACGACGCGATCCAGTGTAGGGCTTGCCCCGATTGACAGTCGAATGCCGAATGAACACCCCGGATGCCACGGCTGGCGGCATGCCTTGCCGATGGCCGTGCCGCCTCCGGTCAGCGCGCGCCCAGGCCGCGCAGCAGGGCCTCGTGGAACACGTCCGGCGCCTCGACCTGCGGCGAATGCCCCAGTGCCGGAAACTCGACCAGGGTGGCGGCCGGGATGGCGGCGGCTGCGCGCCGGCCGAGTGCCGGATAGTCCCCGAGGCGCTGCGCGATGGCCGCGGGCGCACGGTTGGCGCCCGGCGCGGTGCGGTCCTTGCCGCCGACCAGCAGCAGCGTCGGCACGCGCAGATCCGGGAACTCGTGCACCACCGGCTGGGTGAACACCATCTCCGAAGTCTGCGCCTGGTTCCAGGCCACGACCTCGCGGTCCGGGCCGGCATACATGCCGGCCAGCATCGCCACCCAGCGGTCATACGCCGGCGTCCAGTTGCCGTCGTAGTAGAACTTCATCTGGTAGGCGCGGATGCTGTCGAACGTGGTCCGTCGCTCGCCCTCGGCCAACTGGTCGATCGTGGCATAGGGCACGCCTTCGGCCTGCCAGTCCTCCAGCCCGATCGGATTGACCAGCACCAGCTGCGCGACCGCATCGGGATACTGCAGCGCATAGCGCGTCGCCAGCATGCCGCCCATGGAATGGCCGATCACGGTGGCGCGTTCCACGCCCAGCGTCGCCAGCAGCCCATGGGTGTTGTGCGCCAGCTGTGCGAACGAGAACTGGTAGCCACGCGGCTTGCTCGAGCCGCAGAAGCCGACCTGGTCGGGCGCGATCACCCGCCAGCCGGCGTCGACCAGGACCGTGATTGTCGCCTCCCAGGTCGCCGCGCAGAAGTTCTTGCCATGCAGCAGCACCGCGGTTCGGCCGTTGCCACGCCCCGCTTCCGGGCGCACGTCCATGTAGGCCATCGACAGCGCCTGCCCCTGCGACTCGAACGCATGCTGCAGGCGCGGATGCGGATAGGCGAATGCGGACAGCGTGCCGTCGTAGAGCGG
>JAFAFY010000293.1 GCA_023423235.1 Pseudomonadota bacterium | reverse complement strand
TTGCGACGGATGGGGCCAAGCGGCGCGACAGGTACTCATCGCGTACCCCGGCACGCGGGAAAGCCTGTACAGCCCCAGAAGGTGTCCTGTGTCCGGCGGTTGGTGCGCTGGACCATCGCGCTGCCGCAGCGAGGACACGCGGGCAACGCGGCATCAGCGGCTACTGCGGACGCGATCACAGGCGCGGTGCGCGTTGTTTCAGGTGACGGAACCATAGCTGCTGCCGCCAACTGGCTTGGCTGCTGGGCGCTGCGGACCATGGCCAGCAAGGTGGCACCGTCGATCAGTTCGATGGGCTTGCCCCGCGCGAAGCGCGCGGCTTCGCGGGTGTAGCCGCCAACGGTCGCGATACGCACGGCGTGCGCACCATGGTGGGCGAGCAGGCCGTACATCTCGCGCACCACGTTTACCGGCACCTGCCGGTTGCGCCAATGCTTGCACTGCACCAGCGTGTACTGGCCGTCCTTGCGCAGGATCAGGTCGATGCCGCCATCTGCGCCGCCCAGACCGGTTTCCTCGACGCTATATCCCTGTCGGCGGAAGGCTTCGCCGACCAGCCGTTCGAAATCACGCCAGCCCAATGCGGCGAGGCTGTCGAGCCCGGTCTGCGTGTCGAGCAGGCGACGGCGCCTGCGGCCCTTGGCGAATGCGGCCAGCGCACACAGTGCGCAGGCGGCAAGGAAGATCCAGGCGAGCGGCGCGAGCGAGGCGCTGGCGCCGGCAAGTGCCTGCCCGAATGGCCCCTCCTGGCGCGCAAAAAACGCCGGAATGCCGTAGCGGATGCCGGCGTAGCCCAGGACACCCACGACGAGTGCGACCGGCCACGGCAGTGTCGCCAGATCATCGAAAAAGCCGCGCCGCCTGCGTCCCATGCAGTTCCCCTTGTCCCCAGGGGCGACGATAGCCCGAGGGCCGGCGTTCGGGGAAGCGGAAAAGTCAGGTGGCGGCGTGCTCACGCAGATGCAGGGCCTGCCGACGGCTGGACCAGGCGCCATGCCAAGGCGATGGGCCGCTCACACGTCTGGCTGGTCACCGTTCCATGCATTCGCCCGGAAAGCACAACGCCGCCCGGAGGCGGCGCTGTGGTGGGTTTCCCGTTTGAGCGCGATGCGCGGCTGACGCGCACACCCGGCGGTGTCGCGACGCCGGGCCCAGGCGCGCCGGCTCAGCGCGCGAACGCGATCCGGTCGAGGGTGTTGTCTGCGGCCTTGATCCAGACGTTGAGTTCGCGGCCGTGCGCGGTGCGGCCGCCGAGCGTGGGAGCGGCGTCGTTGTCCTGGCGCGGTTCGAAGACCACCTGGAAGGTGCCGTCTTCGGCCGGATGCACGTGGACGTGGAAATTGGCGAGGTTGGCGTCGGGCTGTTTGTCCTGGAACACCGGGACGGCGGCGGCCAGCGCGGCGGCGCGTGCGCCGTCGAGTTCGACCGGCGTGGGCGCGGGGTCAGTAGCCGCAGCAGCCTGTGCGAGGGAGGCGAACGCAAGCGTGCTCATGAGCAGGATCCTGTTGAAGACCATGGGTGTGACCTCCGGCGGTCGATGCAGGCCCGTCGGGCCTGCGACGCGCCGTCAGTTGATCACAGTGTCCTGGCGCGTGGCTGAATCATACTTGCGGAAGTCGCCGCCCGGCGTGGAGACGTAGATCACCGGGCCCCAGTAACCGCCATCGGCGACGCGCTTGTCCTGGCTGGAGAAGTGGTCGCTGTTGAACTCGTCGCCCGACTTGTCGGTACGGGTGCCGTCGCTCTTGGAATAGTCGGCATGGCCGTGGTAGCAGGCGGCCAGTTCCAGGCCATCGGGCTGCGGCACTTGGCTGGGATCGAAGCCGTCGAGGGTGCCGCCCATCGGCGTGGACACGAAGTACTGGTTGCTGGCCGGGTCGCGGAACACCAGGCCGCCGTTCTCCAGGTTGGCCTGGATCGACAGCGGGTTGGAGTACTCCATCATCGCGATGGCGGCGGCGTCGCTGGAGGCGAACGGGCCCAGCGTGGTGCCCGGCGGCACCAGCGGCGCGACCTCGGACACGTTGACCGGCACGGTGCGGTCGTTGGCGATCGCGAGCGCGGCGCCCTCGGTCAGCGCCTTGTCGGTCAGGGTGCCGCCATCGGCGGTTTCGACGCCGGCGACGAGATCATAGGCGTGGTCGCGCTGCGCCTCGGTGGCGTCGGAAGACACCAGGGTGTCGACGACCTGCTGGTAGCGCGGATTGTCGCGCGCCTCCGCGGCCTGCAGACCGGCAATGCCGCCGATGGCGACGCCGCCGCCAATGGAATCGATGCTCATGGGGACGAACCCTGTGATTCGGGACTGCCTTGCAGGGTGTCGGGCGGCGGCGGGGGCGACAAGCTAGGGGCGGCCCTACCTGCTCAGAACAGCGCGCCCTGCGCCGGCGGCGTGGTATCGGCGGGAGGCGCGGTCGATCGCGATGCTTCGTTGCTCGTGGCGCCCAGCCGCCAGCCCAGTCCCGACCAGCGGCTGGCGTGGCGGCCGAGGGCGTCGCGCAGGATCGGGGCGCTGGCGACGAGGTGCAGGGCGCTGCGCGCGCGGGTGATGCCGGTGTAGACCAGTTCGCGCGAGAGCACCGGATTCGGGCGGGTGGGCAGTACCAGCCAGACTTCGTCGAACTCCGAGCCCTGGGCCTTGTGCACGGTCATGGCGAAGGCGCTTTCGTGCGCGGGCAGCGCGGCGGGGTGGAAGGCCCGTGGCGCTGCGGGCGTGTCGCCGGGAAACCAGGCCATGACTGCGCCGCTGTCGTCGGCGAAGCAGACGCCGATGTCGCCGTTGAACAGGCGATGGCGGTAGCTGTTTTCGGTGACCAGCAGCAGGCGGCCGTGGAAATAGCGGTCCTGGGCCGCGCCGCTGCCATCTTCGGACAACAGGCTCTCGATGCGCGTGTTGAGGCCGCGCGCGCCCTGCGGCCCCTGGCGCACGGCGGTGAGGATGCGCAGGCGGCTGGCGAGTGCCAGCGCGGCGGCGGGATTTCCGGC
>JAFAFY010000203.1 GCA_023423235.1 Pseudomonadota bacterium | reverse complement strand
TCTTCTTTGCGCCCGGCGTCTTCACCACCGCCTGTTTCGCCGCGCGCTTCGCACCGGGGCGCGCATCGGCATGCGAAGGCGGCAGCCGCGAGCGCTTGCGGCCCTGCAGCTCGACGATGCGGTTCTGGCCCATCACTTCCTCGCGGCCGGTCACGCGGGCCACCGCGAATGCGATCGCCTTGCCGATCAGC
Organism: Pseudomonadota bacterium; assembly: GCA_023423235.1. Lineage (GTDB taxonomy): Bacteria > Pseudomonadota > Gammaproteobacteria > Xanthomonadales > Xanthomonadaceae > Luteimonas. Next base: position 3,771 of record JAFAFY010000203.1, on the reverse strand, counting down.
GAGCCCGGCCCGTCCCAGTATTCGGCGGTGCGCACCTGCACTTCGAGCAGGGTCAGCTTCGGGTCGTCGATGCCGCCGGGGAAGAACGCCTTGAGCGCGTCGTTCCAGAACGCGGCGATTTTCGCCGGGTCGGTATTGATCCGCGCATCGCCTGCCATCGAGACATACGTGTTGCGCGACTGCGAGGCGTAGGCCAGGTTGACCTTGGCGTTGCGGCGGATCTCGGCCACCTTCGGACTGTCGCTGGCGACGAAGAACCAGACGCGCTCGCCATCGAACTGCGCCTTCTGCGTCGACAGCGGCCGGCTGACCAGATAACCGCCCGGGCCGACGGTGGTGAACATCGTGATGTCGATGTCCTCGATCAGTTTCGCCAGGATTTCGGCGTCTTTCCCGGGTGTGCGTTTCCGTGTCGCCATGGTGCGCTCCGCAGATGGGGTTGCCGCGCAGTCTTGCCGTGGCGCGCGATGGCGGGCGTGAAGGCCGGGCTCAGCAGGACGCGGGCGCCTCGCGCGCCAGGCGTTCGTCACGCCGTGCCCAGGCGTAGACCAGCAGGCCAGCGGCGGCAGTCGCCGCGCCCACGTAGCCGGTCGAGGTCCAGCCCAGGCCGGCGCTGATCGCCATGCCGCCCAGCCACGGCCCCAGCGCGTTGGCGACGTTGAACGCGGCATGGTTGGAGGCCGCGGCCAGTGTCTGCGCATCGCCGGCCACGTCCATCAGGCGGGTCTGCAGCACCGGCGCCAGCGCACCCATCGTGCCCACCGCGACGATCGCCGGCAGGATCGACCACACCGCATGCGTGGCCAGCGGGAACAGCAGCAGCACGCACAGCGACCACACCAGCACGATGGCGACGGCGCGGAAACCGAAGCGATCCACCAGCCAGCCGCCGGCCAGGTTGCCCAGGATCGCGCCGCAGCCGAACGCCGCCAGCGCCACCGGGATCCATGACTCGGCCACGCCGGTGACGTTGGTCAGGGTCGGCGCGAGGTAGCTGAACACGCAGAACATGCCGGCGAACCCGATCGAGCCGATCAGCAGCGCCAGCCACACTTGGCTGCGGTTGAACACGCGCAGCTCGCGCATCGGCGTCTGCTTCGGCTCGTCGGGATTGGCGGCGAGCAGGCGCGCGACCAGTACCACGGTCAGCAGCGAGATCGCCGAGACCAGGCCGAAGGCCCAGCGCCAGCTCAGCTGCTGGCCGAGCCAGGTCGCCAGCGGATTGCCGACCAGGATCGCGATCGACAGGCCCAGCAGCACGCGGCTGACCGCGGTGCCGCGCTGGCCGGGGCGGCTGATCGAGGCGGCGACCAGCATCGCCACGCCGAAGTAGGCGCCATGCGGCAGGCCGGCGACGAAACGCGCGACCAGCATCGTCGGGTAGTTGGGCGCCAGCGCGCTGGCCAGGTTGCCCAGCGCGTAGAAGCCCATCAGCGCCAGCAGCAGGCGCCGCCGCGGCAGCCGTGCGCCAAGGATCGCCAGCACCGGCGCGCCGACAACCACGCCGATCGCATAGGCGCTGATCAGGTGCCCGACCTGTGGCTCGGTGATGCCGAAGCCGCGCACCAGGTTGGGCATCAGGCCCATCATCGCGAATTCGCTGGTGCCGATGGCGAATCCGCCCATCGCCAGCGCGAACAGGATCAGGGTGTAGGTACGGCGCGGCATCGCCGGCGTCGGGAGGGAGGCGGCCATCGCAGGGGCTCCGGTTGCAATCGCGAATTATTGTGCATTGCAGCAAGCCTGTCAGCCGCCAGTTCCGCCGCATGCCCGCCGCGGTTCATGCCCGGGCGCCCCGCTCCGCTCAGGCGGCAGCGGATTGCGCGTCGGTGCCATCGAACCGGTAGATGTCCATCGCCAGGAAGCCCATGTCGACGCCGGCGTCGATGCGCCGGGCGCCCAGTTGCGTGCCACCCGCCGCGCCCATCGCGAAGAACAGCGGCAGCAGGTGCTCGTCGGTGGGATGGGCGCGCGCGGCGAATGGCGCCTGGCTGCGATAGTCGAGCAGCGCATCGATATCGTCGGCGGCCAGTTGGCGTTCGATCCATCCGGTGAACGGCCGCACGTACGGCGCCTCGGGCGCATCGCCGCCACGCCAGTCGTGCAGGTTGTGGGTGATGCTGCCCGAGCCGACCAACAGTACGCCGTCCTCGCGCAGCGGCGCCAGCGCGCGGCCCAGCGCCAGCTGCTGCGCAGGCCCGCCGCCGGGCTGGACCGACACCGGCACCACCGGGATGTCGGCCTGCGGATACAGCAGCCGCAGCGGCACCCAGACACCGTGGTCGAGGCCGCGCCAGGGGTCGAGTTGCGCCGCCAGGCCGGCCGCATCCAGCAGCGCGGCCACGTGCGCGGCCAACGCCGGATCGCCGGGCGCCGGATAGCGGATGTCGAACAGCGCCTGCGGAAAGCCGCCGAAATCGTGGATGGTCTCCGGCTGCGCCGCCCCGCCGACCAGCGGCGTGCGCGCCAGCCAGTGCGCGGAGGCGACCACGATCGCGCGCGGGCGTGGCAACGTCCGCGCCAGCTCCGCCAGCCTCAGCCCGACCTGGCCGGGCGCGAGCGCGGTCATCGGCGATCCATGCGAGATGTACAGCGACGGCAGGGAGGACATGGCGGCGGCTCCGGTTCGGCACCGGCAATGCACCGGCATGCCGTCGATGTGGCGGCGATAGCGGCGGCGGGAAGGCCTGCCACCGTCACGCAGCGTCGCACCGGTGCAACGCTCCCGCCCGGAATGGCTCAGGCCTGGCTCGCGATGATCCCGGCCATCAGCATGTGCAGCCGCGCCAGGTGGCCCGAGATCGCGGTGCCGGTGTGCTCGTCGGAGGTCATCGCCACGGTGAGGCCGAGTGCAGGCACGATGTAGAGCATCTGCCCGCCGTGGCCCCAGGCGAAATGCACCTGCTGGCCGCCGATCCGGCGGCTGAACCAGCCGTAGCCATAACCATCGCCGGTGTAGATCGAGCGCGTCCGTGGTGTCCACGACTGCGCGATCCACTCGGCCGGCAGCAGTTGCGCACCGGCGCTGGCACGCCCGCCATTGCGATAGAGCTCGCCGAAGGCCAGCAGCGAGCGCGGCGTCATCGCCATCTGGTTGCCGCCGAAATGGATGCCCTGCGGATCGCGGTCCCAGGCGGTGATGGCGAACCCGGCCTGCGGCCCCAGCCACTCGCGCGCCAGCGCCAGGGTCGGCTTGCCGCCGACACGGGTGAGGATGGCCGAGAGCAGATGGGTCGAGCCGGTCGAGTACAGCATGCCGCCGCCGGGATCGTCGACGAACGGCTGCGCCAGCGCGGCGCGCACCCAGTCCGGCTGCGCGACCCAACGCCCGTAGCCCGCGCCGGAGGTCGGCTGCAGGCCGGCCTGCATCGACAGCAGGTGGCCGATCGTCAGCCGCGCCATGCGCGGGTCCGGGTTGGCCGGCAGCCGGTCCGCCAGCAGCGGCGCGACCGGCTGGTCGACGCCTTCGAGCAGGCCACGCGCAATCGCGATGCCGACCAGCGCCGAGACCACCGATTTCGACGCCGACTTGATGTTGGCCGGCCGCGACGGCGATCCGCCGTGGTAGCCGCGCTCGGCCAGCAGCACGCCATCGCGCGCCACAAGTACCGTGCGCAGCGGCGCCAACGCCTGGGCATCGTCGAGCACGACCGCAAGCGTGCGCGCCTGCGCAGGCGTCGCCGACGCGGCCGCCGGCAGTGGCGGCATACACAGCAACAACAGCAAGGTCAGCCAGCGATGCATGGCGCCACTATCGCCAGCGCCGCCGCG
>JAFAFY010000196.1 GCA_023423235.1 Pseudomonadota bacterium | reverse complement strand
TCTTGTCGACGGCAGAGAGCCGCAGCTGCTGCGCGCCACCGGCGCCGGGCTCGCGCAGCAGCCGCAGCACCAGGCCGAAGTTGCCGTCGTCCGCCACCCCCAGCGCCTCGCAGCGCAGGCCGTTGTCGCAGGCCAGGGTGACGTCGCGGAACTGCAGGTAGGCGGGCGTGGCACCGGCGGCGGCCGCTGGCACATCGGCCGTTTCGGCGTCGCTGGTGGCGCCAACCGCTGCCGGCGTCGTCACGGCCGACGCGGCGGCGGGTTGCACGGGGGCGGCCGCGTTGCCGGGCGGCTCGGCGGTGCACGCCGCCAGCAGCGGCAGGACAATGGCGGTCAGGAACCAACTGTGGCGGTGCGGGCGCATCGGTCGTCCTTGCAGGGAACGCAGGCAGGCATGGTGCGGGATGCCGCGCAGCGCGCGGTGAACGCGCCGCAGGCGATGACACAAGTCCGCGCCCCTCAGGCGTCGAAAGCAGCTTCCAGCAAGGACCGGGCCCAGTCCGGCGTTGCCTGCAAGGCGGCCAGGTCGTCGGCCGCCGGCCACACCGCCCGTCCCTGGCGCATCTCCAGCAGCAGCACCGGGTCCGGCACCGGCTGCCCGGGCGCCACGTCGCGGCTGTTGTCGTAGACCTGCAGCCGCGCCAGCCGTGGCATCAGCGCGATCAGGTTTTCGCGCGCCCGCGACCAGCGCGCGCGGATCGCGGCTTCGGGAATGTCGTGGCCGCCGGCCGCGACCCGTGCCTGCACCCGGGCGATGTGCTGCTCGGGCGAGGCCAGCCCGCAGAACCACATCAGCACGTCGTGACTTTGGCTGGCGGCGGCGATCCGCGCCGGCACGCTGTTGCCGCCAAGCGTGGTCTCGAAGGCGTGGCTGTGGCCGGCGGCGAGCGCGGCATCGAGCCGCTGCATCCCGGCCTGCCAGGCCGCGGCGTTGGCATCGGCCGCCGGGCAGCCGGTCAGTGCGACCAGCTCGCGCGCAAAGCTGTCGGGGTTGAACCAGGCCAGCCCCGCGCGTTCCAGCAGATGGCCGCCGACCGAACTCTTGCCGGCGCCGTTGACCCCGGCCAGCACGTACAGGACCGGCCGTGGCATGGGCTCAGTACGACCCGCCCGCGTGGACCTTGCCGCGCAGGGCCACCGGCGCGTCCATCACCGCGCGCAGGCGGGCACCGGCATCGCTGGCCTGCAGGGCGGCCAGGCGGGCATCGAACTGCGCCTGCAGGACGTCGAGCGCGGCGCGCTGCGGCGCGTTGGCGGCGTCGAGCGCGCGCAGGATCGCGTCGTAGGCATCGGCCGAGAGGATCACCGCCTCGGGCGTGTTGTGGTTGGTGACCACCACCTTGCCGTCACGCGCGACGGTCTTCATCACCCCGCGCCAGCCGAGCTTCTTGACGTCGGAAGCCGGGGTGCGCGGCAGCGCATCGAGGGCATCGAGCTGCAGGGGCAGGGACATGGCGCGCTCCTGTTGGCATGGCGACGGCAGGCCGCCGGACGCGTCCCAATATACCCAAATTTGCCTTTTTGGGCAGGTCCAGCCCGCCGCGGTTCAGCGACGGGCGAAGCGCAGTACCAGCCACAGGACCAGCGCCAGCAGGTTCACGCCCAGGACCACGGTCGGGCCGCCATCGAAGGCGAACCGCCAGCCCTCGGACGGTGCCGACCAGTCGATGCCGGCAGTGACCTGGCGGCCGAAACGCAGGTGCAGCGGCAGCGTCGCGCCGACGTGCCAGGCGTAGGAGAAGGCCGGGGTTGCGATCAGCGGGATCTGCAGCGCCTGCACGATCCGCGACAGCCGCTCGGCGTGGGCGCCGCCTTCGAGCAGCAGCACGCCTGCGACCAGCGCGAAGGTCGACAACAGCACTCCGAGCACCAGCACCAGCAGCGCCGCGCCCCCGGGCATGCCGCCGGCCAGGCGGTTGAGCCCGCCGACCAGGCCGTAGAAACCACCGGCGATCTGCAGGATCGCGACAAGGCGCAGCAACAGGGACATGGCAGGCTCGCTCGGAAGGGCCGGCGATTCTGGCAATCCGTGCCCGATGCCTCAAGCCTTGCGCACCATCGCGGCCCGCTGCCGCCCCGCGGCTGCGATGGCGTAACGTGACCACGACGCGCCACCCCACCCCACCCCGCCACCTCCACCACTTCGCCATGCCCACTACGACACCTGCCACCACCACTGCCACGCCCCCGGCCGCCACCGCACCTGTTCCTCGCCCACGCCCGACCTGGGGCCTGTGGCTGGCCGTGGCTGCGATGCTGGCGGTGCTGGCGCTGCCGCTGGGCGACGGCCTGCCGGTGGCAGGCCAGCGGATGCTGGCGATCCTGGCGTTCGCGGTGGTGGTGTGGATCAGCGAGGCGGTGTCCTACGAGGCCAGCGCGATCATCATCACCTCGCTGATGGCGGTGCTGGTGGGCAGCGCACCGATGGTCGACGACCCGACGCAGGTCTACGGCTCCTCGGCGGCGATCACCATGGCGCTGCAGGGCTTCGCCAACCCGGCGCTGGCACTGGTCGCAGGCGCGCTGTTCCTGGCCGCGGCGATGACCCTGACCGGGCTGGACCGGCGCATCGCCCTGCACACCCTGGCACTGGTGGGCACCAGCACCCGGCGGATCATGGCCGGCGCGCTGGCGATCACCTTCGTGCTGAGCCTGCTGGTGCCCAGCGCCACCGCGCGCAGCGCCTGCGTGGTGCCGATCATGCTCGGCGTGATCGCCGCGTTCGGCATCGACCGCCGCTCCAACCTGGCCGCGGCGATCATGATCGTGGTCGCCCAGGGCACCAGCATCTGGAACGTCGGCATCCAGACCGCTGCGGCGCAGAACCTGCTGGCCTCGGGCTTCATGGACCAGTTGCTGGGGACGCGCGTGGGCTGGCTGCAGTGGCTGGTGGCCGGCGCGCCGTGGTCGGTGGCGATGTCGGTGGTGCTGCTGGTGGTGGTGCGCTGGCTGCTGCCGCCCGAGACCGAACAGGTGGCCGGCGGCCGCGAGGCGGTGCGCCAGGAACTGCAGCAGCTCGGGCCGATGACCGGCGCGCAGAAGCGCCTGCTGGGCGTGGTGCTGGGCCTGCTGCTGGCGTGGTCGACCGAGGGCCTGCTGCACCCCTTCGACACCACCACGACCACCTACGCCGGCCTGGTGCTGCTGCTGTTGCCGCGGGTCGGGGTGATGGTGTGGAAGGACGTGCAGGCGCGCATCCCCTGGGGCACGGTGATCGTGTTCGGCGTGGGCATCGGCATGGGCAGCGCGCTGCTGGCGACCCAGGCCGGACAGTGGCTGGCGCAGCAGGTGGTGGCGCATACGCCGCTGGCCAACTACGGCTCGCTGGGCATCGTCGCCCTGCTCGGCGGCTTCCTGATCCTGGTGCACCTGGGCTTCGCCAGCGCCACCGCGCTGACCTCGGCGCTGCTGCCGATCCTGATCTCGGTGCTCACCGCGCTGCCCGGGCCGGTCAATGCGCTGGGGCTGACCCTGGTGCTGACCTTCGTCATCAGCTTCGGCTTCATCCTGCCGATCAATGCGCCGCAGAACATGGTCTGCCTGGGCACCGGCACTTTCGATGCGCGCCAGTTCGCCAAGGTCGGCATCGTGATCACCGTGATCGGCTACGCGATGGTGCTGCTGTTCACCGCCACCTACTGGCGCTGGCTGGGCTGGACCTGAGCATGCGTGCCCGCGCGGCTGCCGGTTCGCCCCTGACGCGAACCGGACTGCGCCGCCGTGACGGCGCCACGCGCGACCACTACAGGATGTAGCGGCTCAGGTCCTGGTCCTCGACCAGTTCGCCCAGATGACGGTCGACGTAGGCGCGGTCGACGGTGACCGGCGCGCCGCGGTCGGGCGCCTCGAAGCTGAGGCTGTCGAGCAGGCGTTCGAGCACCGTGTGCAGGCGCCGCGCGCCGATGTTCTCCTGGCGCTCGTTGACGTGCGCGGCGATCTCGGCCAGCCGCTCGACGGCGTCGTCGGTGAACGTCAGGTCCACGCCTTCGGTCCGGAGCAGGGCCACGTACTGCCGGGTCAGCGCCGCCTTGGGCTCGGTGAGGATGCGCACGAAATCGTCCTTGCTCAGCGCCGACAGTTCCACGCGGATGGGAAAGCGGCCCTGCAGCTCCGGCACCAGGTCGCTGGGCTTGGCCATGTGGAACGCGCCCGAGGCGATGAACAGGATGTGGTCGGTCTTGACCGCGCCGTACTTGGTGCTGACCGTGCTGCCCTCGACCAGCGGCAGCAGGTCGCGCTGCACGCCCTCGCGGCTGACGTCGCCGCCGGACGTACCCGCGCCGCCACGCTTGGCGACCTTGTCGATCTCGTCGATGAAGACGATGCCGTGCTGCTCGCAGGCCTCGATCGCCGCGTCGCGCACGTCGTCCTCGTTGACCAGCTTGCCGGCCTCTTCCTCGATGAGCTGTGGGCGCGCGGCGCGGATCGTGAGCTTGCGCTTGTGGGTCTTGCCGCCGCCGAGATTGGCGAACATCTGCCGCAACTGCTGGCCCATTTCCTCCATGCCCGGTGGGGTCATGATGTCCATGCCCTGGCCGGCGCTGAGTTCCAGCTCGATCTCGCGCTCGTCGAGCTCGCCGGCGCGCAGCTGCCGGCGCAGCTTGCGCCGCGTCTCCGACTCCTGGCTGGACGGCTCGGCACCGATGTCCACGGTCGCGCTCTGCGCGCCGAAGCCGAACGGCTGCTGCGGCGCCTCGCGACGCGGCAGCAGCGCATCGAGGATGCGGTCCTCGGCGCGCTCCTCGGCCTGCGTGCGTACGCGCACCTTGGCCTGCTCGCGGTAGAGCTTGACCGCGGTATCGGCCAGGTCGCGGATGATCTGCTCGACGTCCTTGCCGACGTAGCCCACTTCCGTGAAGCGGGTCGCCTCGACCTTGACGAACGGCGCATTGGCCAGCGTCGCCAGGCGCCGCGCGATCTCGGTCTTGCCGACACCGGTGCGGCCGATCATCAGGATGTTCTTGGGCATGACCTCGTTGCGCAGCTCGTCGCCGAGCTGGGCGCGGCGCCAGCGGTTGCGCAGCGCGATCGCGACCGC
>JAFAFY010000407.1 GCA_023423235.1 Pseudomonadota bacterium | reverse complement strand
CCGAGCTGTGGGCCGGCGCGCTGGCATTCGCCGCAGGTGTCGAGTACCGCAAGTACGAGGGCAGCTACACGCCCGATCCGATCACCGTCGCCGGCGAGTACAACGGCGTGCCTTCGGGCGCGACCCGCGGCGACTACAGCGTCAAGGAGGCCTATGCGGAGTTCAGCCTGCCGCTGCTGCGCGATTCCGCGTTCGGCGACAGCCTCGACCTGAGCCTGGCCGGGCGCTACTCCGACTACTCGACCTTCGGCGGCGAGACCACCGGCAAGGTCGGCCTGCGCTGGCAGCCGGTCGACGAGATCCTGTTTCGCATGAGCTACGCGGAAGGCTTCCGCGCGCCGTCGATCGGCGAGCTCTACGGCACCCTGAGCCGCTTCGACGCGACCCTGGTCGATCCGTGTTCCGGCGCGGCCTCGTCCTCGCCGGCCTGCGCCGCCGACGGCGTGCCGCCCGGCTACGAGCAGACCAATTCGCAGATCTCGGTGGTGACCTCGGGCAACGCCGAACTCGAACCCGAGCACAGCCGCAGCCTGATGGTCGGCGCGGTGTGGAGCCCCTCGTTCGCCGATGGCGTGGCGTGGTCGGACCGGCTCGATCTCGGCGTGACCTTCTACCGCCACCACATCGACGGTGCGATCCAGGCGCCCGACGCCCAGCGCATCCTCGACCGCTGCGTCGCCACCCGCGACCCCATCGCCTGCGCCGCCTACGACCGCAGCGACCGCGGCCAGATCATCCGGTTCGACGACATCCTCGACAACCTCGGCACCATCAAGACCGACGGCTGGGATTTCAGCGCGGCGTGGACGCTGCCCGAGGGCGACTGGGGGCAGCTGCGCTTCGATGGCCGCGCCACCTGGGTCACGCGCTACGAGCTGGTCAACGAGTCGGGCGAGCCCGAACCACGCCGTCCCGGGGTGGAGGTCAACAACAGCGCGATCCCGGAATGGTCGGCCACGCTGGTCACCGACTGGACCCGCGGCCCCTGGTCGCTGGCCTGGACGCTGCGCTACATCGACCGCCTGCGCGAATCCTGCGGTGGCGCCAATGGCTTTCCGATCTGCGACGACAGCGACAACGACCGCAACGCGCTGGGCGCCACCACCTACCACGACCTGCAGCTGTCCTGGCGCAATCCGGCCTGGCTGCGCGGCACGCGCATCAGCGTCGGCGTCAACAACCTCACCGGCAAGGCGCCGCCGGTGTGCCTGAGCTGCAGCCTCAACGGCTACGACGCCTCGACCTACGATCTGCCGGGCCGTTTCCTTTACGCGCGCCTGGGCCTGGAGTTCTGAGACCGGACATGCCCTTGGCCGCAATGGCATCGCCACGATCCGCGCCGACGCATTCGGCGGGCGCGGACCGGATTGGCCCGTCATGCGGCGTCGGACGGACTGCTGCGCCGGTATCGCAGGCGATGGCGACAGGGGGCGCGCCGATGCAAGCACGCCGATGCACGCGTGTCGCCGCGTGCGCGGCAGGCGTCAGCGCCGCAGCGCGGCTTCGGGAATCACCAGCTCGGTCGCCAGCGCCAGGTGGTCGGAGAACGCCGCCGGCATCGCCTGCATGTTGGCGCACTCCAGGTTGCTGGTCGCCAGGATGTGGTCGATCGCGCGCTGCGGTCGCCAGCTGGGGAAGGTATGCACCGCGCACGACGGCGGCTGCAGGCTGGTCTCGCGGTAGAGGATCTCCATCTCCGGGCGGTCGGAGGTGCAGTTGAAATCGCCCATCAGCACGGCATTGGGGTACTGCTGCATGACCTCGGCGATGAACGAGAGCTGCGAGCGTCGCGACTGTGCGCCCAGCGACAGGTGCGCGACCGCGATCACCAGGCCGGCGTCGCCTTCGCCGAAGCGGCCCAGCAGCACGCCGCGGCCGCCGATGCGTCCGGGCAGCGCATGGTTGGTGACTTCGATGGGTTCGAGCTTGCTCAGCAGGCCGTTGGCGCTGGAGGCGACCGCGCCGACCCGCCGGTTGGGCTGGTGGCTCCAGTAGCCGAAGCCGGCGCGCTCGGCCAGGTAGTGGGTCTGGTTGGTGAAGCCCGAGCGCCAGCTGCCGGGGTCGGCCTCCTGCAGGCCGACGATGTCGTAGCCGCCGGCCAGGCGGGCGATCGCATCGAGCGAGCCGCGCTTGTTGCCGGCCGGCAGCACGTGCGACCAGCTGCGGGTGGCGTAGTCGCTGTAGCGGCGGGTACTCGACCCGGCCTGGATGTTGGCGCTGAGCAGCTTCAGCCGCTGGGTCGGCAGGGCGGTGTCCTTCACGTCAGCGCGCCGCGCGCTCCATCGCGACCAGGTGGTCGGTGATGCGCAGCACGTCATCGAGCGAGCGCCCGCCGATCACCCGGTACTTGCCCGCCACCACGATCGTCGGCGTCGCCTCGATCCCGCTGCGCACCGCGAACGCGCGCGCGCGGCCCATGCTGGCGTTGACCGCGAAGCTCTGCATGGTGCTGCGCAGCTGCTTGGTGTCGATGCCGAGCGTGCCGTAGAAATCGACGATCGCATCGAGGCTCGCATTGGGCGGCAGGCGGCGCTGGATGTGGATGGCGTTGAAGGTCGCGTCGTGGGTCCTGCCCAGCACGCCCATGGTCTCGGCGGCATAGAACGCGCGCGGGTAGCTGTCGGCGTCGTTGAACACCGCCGGTACCGCGACGAAATGCACATCCGCCGGCTGGCGCGCCTTCCAGGCATTGACCAACGGTTCGAACGAGGCGCAGTGGCCGCACCAGTAGGCAAAGACTTCGGCGACCTCGATCTTGCCCGGGGTTGCCGCGAACGGCTGGCCACCGCTGATCTCGACGTAGTCGGTGCCGGCACGGGGCGCAGGACCGGCAGGCGGCTGCACGGCTGCGGGTGCGGCCGGTGTCTGCACCTGTCCGCCGGTGTCCGCATCCTGGTCCGTCGGCGCGGTCGCCGGTGCGCCGTTGTCTGCCTCGGTCGCGGGCGTGCCTGGCTCTCCGCCGGCGGCCGGTGCCACCTGCTCGGTGCCCTGCGGCGGCTCCGGGGAGGCGGCCGGCGCCGCCGCAGTGTCGGGCTGCTGGGTGCAGGCTGCCAGCAGCAGGGGGGCGACGAGCAGGAGCAGGGTGTGGCGGATCTTCATGCGGGGGTCTCTCGAAAGGTGGAACGGGGGGCGGTTCAGGGGGTGACGCGCTGTCGGGCGGCGCGTTCACGTGCGATCAGCTGTCCGGCGATGTCGAGTGCGTCGCGCAGGCTGGCCGCGCGCACGCGGTACTTGCCGTTGATGATGAGGGTCGGCGTGCCCTCGACACCACTGCGGACCGCGAACGCATGTGCCTGGTTCATTTTCTCGTCAGTCGCCGCACTGGTCATCGCCGCCAGGAACGCGGCCTGCGAGGGCGCGCCATGGCCGGCGTACCAGCGCGCCACCGCGTCGTAACCGGCGCCGCCGCGTGGCAGCAGCGATTGTTCGTGCACCGCCGAGAACAGCGCGTGATGGGTGCGCGGCAACAGCCCGAGCGCTTCGGCGGCGAAGAACCCGCGGGCAAAGGCGTCGTTGGCCGCGTACACCGCCGGCAGCGGCACCAGGCGCACGTCGTCGGGCTGCCGCGCCTGCCAGGCTTCGAGCATCGGCTGGAACTGGTAGCAGTGGATGCAGCCGTAGGCGAACACCTCGACCACTTCGATCCCGCCCGCCTGCGGCGCCAGTGGTGCACCGAAGGGAATGTTGACGTAATCGCGGCCTTCCTCCAGCGGTCGCGGCGCGGTGGAGCCGCCGGTGCCGGTCTGCGCCAGGGCGGCCAGCGGCAGGACGGCGAGCAGCAGGCACGGCAGCGCGGTGCGGCGCAGGCGGCGCAGCAGGACAATCATGGGCATCGGGATCCCGGCGGAGGAATGCGCAGTCTACGACTGGCCGGCGTGCGCTGCAGCGCGGCACCGGGCGCGATGCGGATGGCTCGCGTCCACCTTGCGACCCGCCGGTGCTGCCGGGCCGGCGCGGCTCAGTCGGCGTCTGTCGGGGCCGGCGTGGCCGCGGGGTCGACTTCTTCCGCGTCCGGTGTCGGCACCGGCGTGTCCTCCAGCGGCGCGGCCGGGGTCGGCTGCGCCGCGGCCTGGGCCTCGATCGCCGCCAGCATCGCCGGGTCGGGACGCGTGTGCAGGCCCTGCATGTAGCTGGCCAGCGCCTCGATCTCCTGGTCGGTCAGCGATTTGGCCACCGCCGCCATCACGTTGAACAGGTGCTTGTCCTGCTCCTCGGAGATGCCCTCGCGGTAGGTGTACAGGCGCGCGGAGCTGTACCAGGCCTGCTGGCCGCCGACGTGCGGATAGGCCGGGCCGGGGTTGCCGCTGCCGGCGGGGCCGTGGCAGGCCATGCACGCCGGCAGGCCGCGCTCGGCATCGCCGCTGCGGAACAGTTTCTGGCCGACCTCGTAGAACTTCATGCCCTCGTAGGGGCCGCTCTCGACCAGGCCGTCGTCGGCGATGCCGGCACCCGATTCCTGCTGCGCATAGTGCGCGCCGAGGTCGCGCATGTCCTGCGCGCTCAGCGGCAGCGCGAAGGGCTGCATCAACGGGTTCAGGCGCTCGCCGCTCTTGTACAGTGCCAGCTGGCGGGCGACGTAGCGCTCGCTCTGGCCGGCGATGCGCGGGTAGATGGTGGGGTCGATGTCGGCGTTGCCGTCCAGGCCATGGCACGCGGCGCAGGCGCCGGCCAGCTGTGCGCCCTTCTGCGGATCGCCGGGGTTGGCCTTCGCCAGCGCGGCCACGGCGTTGGCTTCCAGGGCTTCGGTTTCGACCGGCGGGTTGTCCGGCAACGGGGCCACGGTGGACTGGGCAAAGGCGACGGCGCCGACCAGCAGGACGGCAAGACCGGCAACTCCATAGACGCGAGCGTGGCGCATTTGCTGGGCTCCGTGGATCGTTGGACCGCGGCAGGGCCACGGACGCGAGTGCCCGGATTATGTGTGGCGGGGTCAGACCGGTCAAACCGCAGTGCAGCGCGTCTGCAGGCGCCTGCGCGGGCGCCGTCGGCCGGTCCGTGCCAAGCTATCGCGATGTCCAATCCCTTTGCCCGGGCCAGCTACCTGCTGGCCGCACACACCCCGCAGCAGTTGCCGCCCGACGGCGGGTTCGAGGTCGCCTTCGCCGGCCGCTCCAATGCCGGCAAGTCCAGCGCGCTCAACGCGCTGTGCCAGCAGAACGCGCTGGCGCGGGTGTCCAAGACCCCCGGCCGCACCCAGCAGCTGGTGTATTTCGCACTGCCGCCCAACGAGAACCGTTATCTGGTCGATCTGCCGGGCTATGGCTACGCCAAGGTGCCGCGCGACCTGCAGGCGCACTGGCAGGCATTCCTGGCACGCTATTTCCGTGAGCGCCAGGCGCTCAAGGGCCTGATCGTGGTCATGGACATCCGCCATCCGCTGAAGGACTACGACCGGCAGATGATCGCCTTCGCGGTCGAGCACGGCATGCCCGCGCATGCGCTGCTGACCAAGGCCGACAAGCTGGGCCGCGGCGCCGCCGGCAATACCCTGCAGGCGGTGCGCAAGGAACTGCAGGCCGAGCATGGCGACCGGGTCAGCGTGCAGACGTTCTCGGGCGAATCGAAGCTCGGGGTGGAGGAGGCGCGTGCGGTGATCGCGCGCTGGCTGCAGATCGGCGCGCCCGCGGCAACCGCGGCGCCGTAGCGGCGGGGTTACACCGAGACGTCGAACAGCCGGCCGATCAGGCTGGCCGCGGCCATCGCCAGCACGCCCCAGAACCCGACCCGCAGCGCGCCGCGCAGCACCGGCGCGCCGCCGGCATAGGCCGCCAGCGCGCCCGACAGCAGCAGGCCGGCGACGGTGCTGGCCCAGACCAGCAGTTCCACCCGTGTCGGCGGCGACAGCAGCGCGGCGATGATCGGCAGCGCCGCGCCGACCAGGAACGCGGCGGCCGAGGCCATCGCCGCCTGCAGCGGACGCGCGCGCAGGGTCTCGCTCAGGCCCAGTTCGTCGCGCGCATGCGCACCCAGCGCGTCGTGCGCGGTGAGCCGTGTGGCGACCTGGTGGGCGAGGGCGGGGTCGAGGCCACGCTGGCGGTAGATCCGCGCCAGTTCCTCGAGTTCGTGATGCGGGGCCTGCTGCAGCTGGCGCCGCTCGGTGGCCAGGTCGGCGCGTTCGGTGTCGGCTTGCGACTGCACCGAAACGTATTCGCCCGCGGCCATCGACATCGCCGCGGCGACGGTGCCGGCAATGCCGGTGACCAGCACCGTCTGCGGTGAGGCACCGGCCGCGGTGACGCCCACCATCAGCCCGGCGATCGAGACGATGCCGTCGTTGGCGCCCAGCACGGCGGCGCGCAGCCAGCCGACGCGGTGGCTGCGATGGATGTCGGTGGCGGGAGCGGCCTGGGACATGCGGGAGTGTGCGGACCTGCACGGCGCGGCAGGGCGCCGCGGGGCCGGTCAGTCTAGCGGAGCGGCCGCAGCGGTGCCGAAGCGAGAAGCATTCCGATTCCCGGTTGCCGATTGCCGGCATCCCGCGTTCGCCGCGCGCGTGCCGTGCCCGGCTGGATGGAAAACAGTGTGGTGCCACGCATCGCATCTGCCGGGCGGGGCGCACGGTATAGTCCGCCGGTCGCGGGTCTGTGGGGTCCGTCCGGCATCGTTCCCTCCCCCGTGATCGAGACCCGTCCTTGTCCAGTCCCAGCCATGCCAGCGATACCCCCATCACCGGCCGCGAGGCCCTGGTCGCGGTGCTGGCCTCGGGCGAAAAGCCGCCGGCGGACTGGCGCATCGGCACCGAGCACGAGAAGTTCGGCTTCCGCCTCGACGACCTGCGCCCGCCCACCTTCGATGGCGAGCGCGGCATCGAGGCGCTGCTGCGCGGACTGACCCGGTTCGGCTGGCAGGCCGTCGACGAAAGCGTCGGCCAGGCGCCGGCGCGCACCATCGCCCTGCTCAAGGACAGCGCCTCGGTGACCCTGGAGCCGGCCGGCCAGCTGGAGCTCTCCGGCGCGCCGCTCACGCACATCCACGAGACCTGCGCCGAGGTCGGCAGCCACCTGCGCGAGGTCAAGGCGGTCGCCGATGAACTCGACCTGGGCTTTCTCGGCATGGGCTTCCAGCCCAAGTGGGCGCGCGCCGACATGCCGTGGATGCCCAAGGGCCGCTACCGGATCATGCGCGATTACATGCCCAAGGTCGGCGACCTCGGCCTGGACATGATGACCCGCACCTGCACCGTGCAGGTCAACCTGGACTACGCCTCCGAGGCGGACATGGTGAAGAAGTTCCGGGTGTCGCTGGCGCTGCAGCCGGTCGCGACCGCACTGTTCGCCGACTCGCCGTTCACCGAAGGCAGGCCGAACGGGTACCTGAGCTATCGCTCGCACATCTGGACCGACACCGACGCCGACCGCACCGGCATGCTCGACTTCGTGTTCGAGGACGGCTTCGGCTACGAGCGCTACGTCGACTACCTGCTCGACGTGCCGATGTACTTCTCCTATCGCGACGGCGTGTACGTCGACGCCGCCGGCCAGAGCTTCCGCGACTTCCTGCGCGGCGCGCTGCCGGCGCTGCCCGGCCAGCTGCCGACGCTGCGCGACTGGAACGACCACATGACCACCGCGTTTCCCGAGGTGCGGCTGAAGAAGTACCTGGAGATGCGCGGCGCCGACGGCGGCCCCTGGGGGCGGCTGTGCGCGCTGCCGGCGTTCTGGGTCGGCCTGCTGTACGACGACGCGGCGCTGGACGCCGCCTGGGACCTGGTCCGCGATTTCAGCATGGAAGAACGCAACGCCCTGCGCGACGCGGTACCGCGCCTGGCGCTGAAGACCCCGTTCCGCGGCGGCAGCCTGCGCGAGCTGGCCGTCGAGGCATTGAAGATCTCCGCCGCCGGCCTGCAGCGGCGCGCGCGCTGCAACGCGCGTGGCCAGGACGAGCGTGTGTTCCTGGACCCGTTGATCGAGGTGGTCGAGGCCAACGAGACCCCCGCCGAGCGCAAGCTGGCGCTGTTCCACGGTGCCTGGCAGGGCGACATCGACCACGTGTTCCGCGAGTACGCCTACTGAGGCTGACGGCGGCACGCGACGCGGCCGCCCGATGGTCATGCGCGGTTGCGGGTCCGGGCTGCTTGCCCGTCGCCCGTGGCCGCCTAGGCGGGCTCGCAGGATGGCGTTCCTGCCGTCCCTCGATTCCGGCACCGCCGCTGTCGTCCGCCGTGCACGGTCGATTGTGTAGCCTAGTCGCATGACCACGCCGCCGCCTGCCGCCGCCCCTTCCCTGCGCGAACCCGGGTTCGCCGAAACCGACACGCTGTTGCGCGACGACGTGCGCCGGCTCGGCGCGATGGTCGGCCGGATGCTGGCCGAGCAGGGCTCGCAGCGCCTGCTCGACGAAGTGGAAGCCGTGCGCCGTGCGTCGATCGAACGGCGCGAGGCCGGCTGGCCGGTCGATGCCCTGGCCGACACCCTGGCCGCCGTGCCGACGGAGGACGCCGACGCGCTGGTACGCGCGTTCGCGGCGTATTTCGGCGCGATCAACCTGGCCGAACGCGTGCATCGCATCCGCCGCCGCCGCGACTACCAGCGCACCGGCGACGCGCCGCAGCCCGGCGGCCTGGAGGCGGAACTGCGCGCACTGCGCGAGGACGGCGTCGGCCTGGACGAACTGCAGGCCTGCCTGGCGCGGCTGCACATCGAACCGGTGTTCACCGCCCACCCCACCGAGGCCGTGCGCCGCGTGCTGCTGGAGAAGGAGCGCACCATCGTCGAGCGGCTGATGGCCGACATCGACCGCGAGCGCACGCCCACCGAGCGCCGCGCCGACGACGCCCGCATCGTGCAGGCGCTGACCTCGGCCTGGCAGACCTCGGAATCGCCCGCGCGCAAGCCGACCGTCGGCGACGAGGTCGACCACGTCGGCTACTACCTGTCGAACGTGCTCTACCGCGTGCTGCCGGTGTTCTACGAGGCGCTGGGCGATGCCATCGAAAGCGTCTATGGCGTGCGCCCCGAACTGCCACAGGTTCTGCGCTTCGGCACCTGGGTCGGTGGCGACATGGACGGCAATCCCAACGTCAACGCCGACACCATGCGCGCCGCGCTCGGCGCCCAGCGCAGCCTGGCGCTGGCGCAGTACCGCGGCGACCTGCGCGGGCTGGGAAATGTGCTGACCCAGACCCTGGACCGGGCGCGGATCGACGAGGCGGTGATCGCGCGCGTCGACGACTACCTGCGCAGCCTGCCCGGCGCCGACGCGGTGCTCAACCCGCGCCACGCCGACATGCCCTACCGGCGGCTGCTCGACCTGATGCAGGCGCGGCTGGCGGCAACCGAATCGGAACACCGCGCCGGTTACGCCGATGCCGCCGGTTTCATCGACGACCTGCGCCTGATCGAGGCCAGCCTGGCCACCCACGACGGCGCACATGCCGGCCTGTTCGCGCTGCAGCGCCTGCTGTGGCGCGCGCGCACCTTCGGCTTCCACCTGGCCGCGCTGGACCTGCGCCAGGATTCGGCCGTGCACGACGAGGTGCTGGGCAGGATCGATGGCGCGGACTGGAGCGCGCGCGGCGTGGAAGATCGGGTGACGCGCCTGCACGCGATGCTCGACGTGCCGCCCAAGGCCGGGGACGCCGCGTCGGACCGGGCCGTCGCCTCGACCCTGGGCGTGTTCCGCGCGGTGACCGACC
>JAFAFY010000387.1 GCA_023423235.1 Pseudomonadota bacterium | reverse complement strand
AGAAGAACCGGGTGCTGCGCAGCTTCATCGGCCAGGGCTATTACGGCACCTACACGCCCAACGTCATCCTGCGCAACATCCTGGAGAACCCGGCCTGGTACACGGCCTACACGCCCTACCAGGCGGAGATCTCGCAGGGCCGCATGGAGGCGCTGATCAACTTCCAGACCCTGGTCACCGACCTGACCGGCATGGACATCGCCAACGCCTCGCTGCTGGACGAGGCGACCGCCGCGGCCGAGGCGATGACCCTGGCCAAGCGCTCCGCCAAGTCGAAGTCCAATGTGTTCTTCGTCGCCGACGACGTGCACCCGCAGACGCTCGACGTGCTGCGCACCCGCGCCGACGGCCTGGGCATCGACCTGCGGGTCGGTCCGGCCGAGGATGCGAAGGACGCCGACAGCTACGGGGTGCTGCTGCAGTACCCCAATACCTTCGGCCGCATCGACGACCACGCCGCGGTGGCGGACGCCGTGCATGCGCGTGGCGGCATCGTCGCGGTGGCGACCGACCTGCTGGCGCTGACGCTGATCCGCGCGCCCGGCCGCTGGGGCGCGGACATCGTCGTCGGCAGCGCGCAGCGTTTCGGCGTGCCGCTCGGCTTCGGCGGCCCGCATGCCGGCTTCATGGCCTGCCGCGACGCCTACAAGCGCTCGATGCCCGGCCGCCTGATCGGCGTGTCGGTCGACGCCGCCGGCAACACCGCCTATCGCCTGACCCTGCAGACCCGCGAGCAGCACATCCGCCGCGAGAAGGCGACCTCCAACATCTGCACCGCGCAGGTGCTGCTGGCGGTGATGGCCTCGATGTACGCCGTCTACCACGGTCCCGACGGCCTGACCCGCATCGCCCGCCGCGCGCACCGCTTCGCGGCGATCCTGGCCGGCGTGCTGGGCAAGGCCGGCGTCGCCGTCGGCGGCGCGTTCTTCGACACCCTGCACGTGACCGGTGTCGACGCCGAGGCGCTGCACACCCGCGCCCGCGCCGCCGGCCTCAACCTGCGCGCCATCGACGCCACCTCGGTGGGCATCAGCGTCGACGAGACCACCACCCGCGCCGACATCGTCGCGCTGGCGGGCGTGTTCGGCGCGGCCGCCGACGCGCTCGACATCGATGCGCTGGATGCCGCCACCCGCGATGCCCTGCCCGCGGCGCTGCTGCGCGACAGCGCGTTCCTGCAGCACCCGGTGTTCAACACCCATCACAGCGAACACGAGCTGCTGCGCTACATGCGCATGCTGGCGGACAAGGATCTGGCGATGGACCGGACCATGATCCCGCTGGGTTCGTGCACGATGAAGCTCAACGCCACCGCCGAGATGATCCCGGTGACCTGGCCCGAGTTCGCCAACATCCACCCGCTGGCGCCGGCCGACCAGACCGCCGGCTACACCGAGCTGATCGACGGCCTGGAGGCGATGCTGGCCGAGATCACCGGCTACGACGCGGTCAGCTTCCAGCCCAACTCCGGCGCCCAGGGCGAATTCGCCGGCCTGCTGGCGATCCGCGCCTGGCACCGCTCGCGCGGCGACGCCCATCGCGATATCTGCCTGATTCCCGAATCCGCGCACGGCACCAATCCCGCCTCGGCGCAGATGGCCGGCATGACGGTGGTGGTGACCCGCTGCGACAAGGACGGCAACGTCGACCTCGACGACATCCGCGCGAAGGCGGAGAAATATTCCGACCGCCTCGCCGCGATCATGATCACCTACCCGTCCACCCATGGCGTGTTCGAGGAGGACGTGGTGGCGATCTGCGACATCGTCCACCAGCACGGTGGCCAGGTGTACACCGACGGCGCCAACATGAACGCCCTGGTCGGGCTGGCGCGGCCCGGCAAGTGGGGCTCGGACGTGAGCCACCTCAACCTGCACAAGACCTTCTGCATTCCGCATGGCGGCGGTGGCCCCGGCGTCGGTCCTTGCGCGGTGAAGTCGCACCTCGCGCCCTACCTGCCTGCGGCCTATTCCGCTGCCCGCAGCGCGGATGGGAAGACAGGTGCCGACGCCGCGCCGCAGGTCGGCATGGTCTCCGCCGCCACCCACGGCTCGGCCAGCATCCTGCCGATCAGCTGGATGTACATCGTGATGATGGGCGCATCCGGCCTGCGCCGCGCCACCCAGGTCGCGCTGCTCAACGCCAACTACGTGGCGAAACGCCTGGAGCCGCATTTTCCCACGCTCTACACCGGCCGCAACGGCCTGGTCGCGCACGAGTGCATCCTCGACCTGCGGCCGATCAAGGACGCCACCGGCATCTCCGCCGAGGACGTGGCCAAGCGCCTGATCGACTTCGGTTTCCACGCGCCCACGCTGAGCTTCCCGGTCGCCGGCACGCTGATGGTGGAGCCGACCGAAAGCGAGGCGCAGACCGAACTCGACCGCTTCATCGACGCGATGATCCAGATCCGCGGCGAGATCCGCGCGATCGAGGATGGCCGCCTGGACGCCGAGGACAACCCCCTCAAGCACGCGCCGCACACCGCGATGCAGGTCGCTGCCAGCGAGTGGACCCATGCCTATCCGCGCGAGCTGGCCGCCTTCCCGCTGGACACGCTGCGCCACACCAAGTACTGGCCGCCGGTCGCGCGCGTGGACAACGTGCACGGCGACAAGAACGTGTTCTGCAGCTGCATCCCGGTGGGCTCGGCCGAGGAAACGCCCGAGGCCTTCAGCGAACCCGACGTCGCGTGAGCACCGGCACTGGCGCCGTCCCGTGACGGCGCCGGCGCAGCGCTTGCCTGGAAACTGCAGGCGGCGCGGCCTGCGCGCGCGCCTGGCGTGGTTGCGATAGACAAGGCTGGCGACAGCGCGCCGGCGTGCCGCGCCGCTGCGATGAATGGGCGCATCCGACGGACCGTTCACGGCCCGCCACGGAAGATCGGTCGGCCAGCCGCTGCGGCGCATGCCCAGCCCCGCCCGCCCATCGCAGGAGTTCCACCATGGCCACCCGGACCTCGCGCCCGCCCAAGGGCGGCGCGGCGCGTGCATCGCGCACAACCACCGCCGACACCCGCGGCAACGGCGACGAACTGCACCAGCAGGCCGGCGGCGCACATCCGCCGCTGACCACCAACCAGGGCCTGCCGCTCGCCGACAACCAGAATTCGCTGCGCGCAAGCGAGCGCGGACCGACCCTGCTGGAGGATTTCATCCTCCGCGAGAAGATCACCCACTTCGACCACGAGCGCATTCCCGAACGCATCGTGCATGCGCGCGGTTCGGCGGCGCACGGCTTCTTCGAGCTGACCGCATCGCTGGCGGAATTCACCACCGCCAGGATCCTCACCGAGGTCGGCGAAAAGACACCCGTGTTCACCCGCTTCTCGACCGTGGCCGGCGGCGCCGGTTCGGTCGATACCCCGCGCGACGTGCGCGGCTTCGCGGTGAAGTTCTATACCAAACAGGGCAACTGGGACCTGGTGGGCAACAACATCCCGGTGTTCTTCATCCAGGACGCGATGAAGTTCCCGGACGTGGTGCATTCGGTGAAGATGGAGCCCGACCGCGGCTATCCGCAGGCCGGCAGCGCGCACGACACCTTCTGGGATTTCGTGTCGCTGACGCCCGAGACCATGCACATGGTCATGTGGGCGATGAGCGACCGCACCATCCCGCGCTCGCTGCGCACCATCGAGGGCTTCGGCGTGCACAGCTTCCGCCTGCTCGACGACGCGGGCCAGAGCACCTTCGCCAAGTTCCACTGGCGGCCGAAGCTGGGCATCCAGTCCACGGTGTGGGACGAGGCGGTCAAGCTGCAGGCGGCCGACAACGACTTCCACCGCCGCGACCTGTTCGAAGCGATCCAGGCGGGCAAGTTTCCCGAATGGGAACTCGCCGTGCAGTTGTTCACCGAAGCGGACGCCGAAGGCTTCCCGTTCGATCACCTGGATGCGACCAAGCTGATCCCCGAGGAGCTGGTGCCGCTGCGGGTGATCGGGCGCATGGTGCTCGACCGCTGGCCGGACAACTTCTTCGCCGAGACCGAACAGGTCGCGTTCTGTCCCTCGCACGTGGTGCCGGGCATCGATTTCAGCAACGACCCGCTGCTGCAGGGACGGTTGTTCTCGTATCTCGACACCCAGCTCTCGCGGCTCGGCGGCCCCAATTTCCACCAGATCCCGATCAACGCGCCCAAGTGCCCGTTCGCCAACCTGCAGCGCGACGGCCACATGCAGATGCAGGTGCCCAAGGGGCGGGTGAACTACGAGCCCAGCTCGCTGCAGGACAACGCCCCCCGCGAAACGCCCGCCGGCTTCCGCAGCCACGCCACGCCCGCCGAGGACGGCGCCAAGGGCCGCATCCGCGCCGAAAGCTTCGCCGACCACTACTCGCAGGCGCGCCTGTTCTTCCGCAGCCAGTCCGCGCACGAGCAGGCGCACATCGCCGGCGCGCTGGTGTTCGAGCTGTCCAAGGTCGGGACCGCGCACGTGCGCGAGGCGGTGGTCGGCCATCTGCGGCATGTTGACCCGACACTCGCCCAGCGCGTCGCCGATGGCCTGGGCATGGACACGCTGCCGCCCGCGCCCGAAGCGCAGGTGCCGCCGCAGGACCTCGACCTGTCGCCGGCGCTGCGCATCATCGACCGCATGCGCGACACGCTGGAGGGCCGCTGCATCGGCATCCTGGTGCATGACGGCTCCGATGGCGCCAGCGTGCGCGCGCTGCGCAAGGCGGCCGAATCGGCCGGGGCGATGGTCCGGATCGTCGCCCCGAAACTCGGCGGCGCGACCCTGGGCAACGGCGAGAAGCTCGCAGCCGACGGCCAGCTTGCCGGCACCCCATCGGCGGTGTTCGATGCGGTGGCGGTGGTGCTGTCGACGGATGCCGGCAAACAGCTGGCCAGGGAATCGGCCGCGGTCGACTGGGTGCGCGATGCCTACGGCCACCTCAAGGCGATCGCCGTCGACGCCGGCGCGCGCGTCCTGCTCAAGGCGGGCGGCATCGGCAGCGATGCCGGCATCGTCGAGGCCGGCGACACCAAGGCCTTCATCGCCGCGGCGAAAACCCGGCAATGGGACCGCGAGAAGCGCGTGCGCGCGTTGCCATGAGCCGGAGTGCCGACAGGCGTGCCGACACAGGTCACAAAGGCGGGGCCGCCAGCGCGGCTTCGACCCGCGCGAGCGTCGCGTTGCGCGATGGCGGCCACATGCCCGTACTCGGCCAGGGCACCTGGAACCTCGGCCAGGGGCGCCATCCCGCGGCGCAGGAGATCGACGCGCTACGCACCGGCTGCGCGCTGGGCATGGGCCTGATCGACACCGCCGAGATGTATGGCGACGGCCGTTCGGAAACGCTGATCGGCCGCGCGCTCGACGGCATTGCGCCGCGGCCGTTCCTGGTCTCCAAGGTGCTGCCGGCGAATGCAACCGCGGGTGGCATCGCCAAGTCCTGCGAGGCCAGCCTGGCGCGCCTGGGCGTCGAGCAACTG
This sequence comes from Pseudomonadota bacterium, assembly GCA_023423235.1. Lineage (GTDB taxonomy): Bacteria > Pseudomonadota > Gammaproteobacteria > Xanthomonadales > Xanthomonadaceae > Luteimonas. Next base: position 8,155 of record JAFAFY010000387.1, on the reverse strand, counting down.
GACCTGTACCTGCTGCACTGGCGCGGCGGCGCGCGCCTGCCCGAGGTCGTCGACACCTTCGAGCAGCTGCGCGCGGCCGGGCGGATCGCGCGCTGGGGCGTGTCCAACTTCGACGTCGACGACATGCAGGCGCTGTGGTCGGTACCCGGCGGCGAACGCTGCGCGGTCAACCAGGTGCTCTACCACGTCGGCAGCCGCGGCATCGAGTACGACCTGCTGCCCTGGTGCATCGACCACGGCGTCGCGGTGATGGCCTACTCGCCGCTCGGCAGCCGCGCCCTGCTGGAAGACGCCACCCTGGCCCGGATCGGCGAACGCCGCGGGGTGCCGGCGACGGCGGTCGCGCTGGCCTGGGCGATCCGCAGCGGGCATGTGGTCGCGATCCCCGAATCGGGCAATGTCGGGCACGTGCGGGAAAACGCGGCGGCACTGCAACTGCGGCTCGATCCCGACGATCTCGCCCTGCTCGACCGGCATTTTCCGCCGCCCACGCGCAAACTGCCGCTGGATGTGATCTAGCAGGCCCCGCGCAACGCGTCATGCGCTGCAGGCGCGGCGCATGGCCTGTGCAGCGGCAACGGGCAGGCACGCGATGCGGTGTGCTCGCGGCGGCATGCGGGCGGCGCGCAGGCGCATAACGCCACACCAAGCTGCCGCTGGCGCACGTGATCCCCTAGAATTCTCCGGTCGCCCCATCGGAGTTGCCGCATGTCCTCGCCCCTCGCCTACCGCCGTGTCCTGCTCAAGCTCTCCGGCGAGGCCCTGATGGGAGACGAGGACTACGGCATCGACCCCAAGGTCATCGGCCGCCTGGCCGACGAGGTCATCGAGGCCCAGCAGGCGGGCGCGGAGATCGGCGTGGTCATCGGCGGCGGCAACATCTTCCGCGGCGCGGGCCTGGCCGCGGGGGGCATGGTCCGCGTGACCGGCGACCAGATGGGCATGCTGGCGACCGTCATCAACGCCCTGGCGATGCAGGACGCGCTGGAGAAGCGCGGCGCCCGGGTGCGGGTGATGAGCGCGATCAAGATCAACGACGTCTGCGAGGACTACATCCGCAGGCGCGCGATCCGGCACCTGGAAAAGGGCCGGATCGGCATCTTCGCCGCCGGCACCGGCAACCCGTTCTTCACCACCGACTCGGGCGCGGCGCTGCGCGCGATCGAGATCGGCGCCGACCTGCTGCTCAAGGCCACCAAGGTCGACGGCGTCTACGACCGCGACCCGAAGAAGTTCCCCGACGCCACGCGCTACGAGACCCTGAGCTACGACGAAGTGCTGGGGCAGGGCCTGGAGGTCATGGACACCGCGGCGTTCGCGCTCGCGCGCGATTCCGACCTGCCGTTGCGCATCTTCGACATGTCCCAGCCCGGCGTGCTGCTGCGCATCCTGCGCGGCGAGGCCGTGGGCACCCTGGTGCAGGGCAGGAGCTGAGGAGTCGGGAGTCGGGAGCCGGGCCTCGGGACTCGGAAAAGCCTGGCCCTGGTGCCTGTTGCAGACACGGATCGCCGGATACCGGCGGAATCCGCCCTGTCGCCTGTGCTGTCCCGGATCCCGGGGTCCGGCTTCCCCGCCCGGGCCCGCTATACTTCTCCGTCTGCATAACCGGACAGGGCCACCATGCTCAACGACATCAAGAAAGACACCCAGACGCGCATGGCCAAGAGCGTCGAGGCCCTCAAGCACACCCTGATCAAGGTGCGCACCGGCCGCGCCTCCACCGCCCTGGTCGACCACCTGAAGGTCAACTACTACGGCTCGGACATGCCGCTGACCCAGGTCGCCAGCGTGGCGGTGTCGGACGCGCGCTCGCTGACGATCACGCCCTGGGAGAAGCAGATGGTCGGCGCGGTGGAGAAGGCGATCCTGGCCTCCGACCTCGGCCTGACCCCCAACACCGCCGGCACCACGATCCGCCTGAACCTGCCGGCGCTGACCGAAGAGCGCCGCCGCGAGCTGTCGAAGGTCGTGCACGGCGAAGGCGAGGACAGCAAGGTGGCGATCCGCAACATCCGCCGCGACGCCAACCAGCAGGTCAAGGAACTGCTCAAGGAGAAGCTGATCTCCGAGGACGACCAGCGCGGCGCCGAGGACGAGATCCAGAAGATCACCGACAAGGCGATCAAGGACGTCGACGAGGTGGTCAAGGCCAAGGAACAGGAACTGATGGCGGTCTGAAAGGCCGTGATTGGTGATTCGTCATTCGTGATTGGTCAAAAGCCAGAGCCAGAGGCCATTCCCTTGCCCGAGACTCCAGATTCGAGGGATTCCGCTGTTCCGAATCACCAATCACGAATCACCAATCACGGCGACGTGCCGAGGCATGTCGCCGTCATCATGGATGGCAACGGGCGCTGGGCCGCGCGCCGCCGGCGTCCGCGCGCGATCGGTCACCGCGCCGGCGCACGCACGGTCAACCTGTGCATCGATTTCTGCCTGCAGCGCGGGGTCGAGGCGCTGACCCTGTTCGCGTTCTCCAGCGAGAACTGGGGCCGGCCGGAAGAGGAAGTCGGCGCGCTGATGAAGCTGTTCCTGCAGGCGCTCGACCGCGAGGTCGCCGAACTGCACCGGCGCGGTGTGCGCCTGCGCTTCATCGGCGACCGCGCACGCTTCAGCGACGCCATCCGCGCGCGCATGGATGCCGCCGAGGCGCATACCGCGGGCAACACCGCGCTGACCCTGGGCATTGCCGCGAGCTACGGCGGCCGCCAGGACATCGCCCTGGCCGCGCGCGCGCTGGCCGAGGACGTCGCCGCCGGCCGCCTGCGCCCCGAAGACATCGACGAGGCGGCGCTCGGCGCGCGCGTCGCGCTGGCCGACCTGCCGGCCCCGGACCTGTTCATCCGTACCGGTGGTGACCTGCGGATCAGCAATTTCCTGCTGTGGCAGTTGGCCTACACCGAGCTGTGGTTCACCGATACCCTGTGGCCGGAGTTCGGCGTCGCCGAACTGGAGCAGGCCCTGCAGGCCTACGCCTCGCGCGAGCGGCGTTTCGGCCTCACCGGCGAGCAGATCGCCCAGGCGGCGCCAACGGCGCCGTCCCACCAGACGAGACGCCGATGACCCGCACCCGCATCCTCGCCGCCCTGCTGATGGCGCCACTCGCCATCGCCGCCGTGCTGCTGCTCAACACCCCGTGGATGGCCGCCGTTTCGGCCATCGTGTTCTTGGCCGCGCTGTGGGAATGGCTGCGCCTGACCGACATCGAGGACACGCTCTCGCGCACGTTGCTGCTGCTGGCCAACCTGCTGCTGATGGTGGCCATCGTCTGGGCCTCCGCCACCGGCGGCGGCTCGCTGGTGCTGCTGAAGATGATGGTGGTGGTGGGCGTGATCTGGTGGCTGCTGGCGACCCTGTGGCTGCGCCACTACGACTTCGCCTCCGACCACGACACCCGCGCGCGGGTGTTCAAGCTCGCCGCCGGCACCCTGGCGGTGATTCCGGCCTGGTGCGCGCTGTGCCTGATCCATGCCAACGAGGGCGGCGCCTACGGCAACCGCTGGCTGCTGCTGGCGCTGGCGGTGGTCTGGGCCACCGACACCGGCGCGTATTTCGCCGGGCGCCGCTTCGGCAAGCACAAGCTGGCGCCGCGGATCAGCCCCAACAAGACGGTCGAGGGCCTGGTCGGCGGCGTCATCGCCGGCGTGGCGGTTGCGGTCGCGGCGGCGCCGCTGGCCGGTGCGACCACCGCGCAACTGCCGCTGGTGGCGCTGGTTGCACTGCTGACGGTGCTGGCCTCGGTCGTCGGCGACCTGTTCGAAAGCCTGCTCAAGCGCCACGTTGGCGCCAAGGACTCGGGCACCCTGATTCCCGGCCACGGCGGCGTGCTCGACCGCATCGACAGCGTGCTGGCCGCGCTGCCGGTGTTCGCCCTCGGGAAGATCTGGCTGGGGTTCTGAGCGCATGATCCAGAACGTCGCCGTCTACGGCGCCACCGGCTCGATCGGCGGCTCGGCGCTGGACGTCATCGCCCGCCACCCCGGGCGCCTGCGCGCCAGTGTGCTGGCCGCCGGCCGCAATGCCGATGCGCTGGTGGCGCTATGCGCGCGGCACCGGCCCGACCATGCGGTGATCGCCGATGCCAGCGCGCTGCCGGCGCTGCAGGCCGGCCTGCGCGCGGCCGGCCTGGCCACCGAGGCGCACGCCGGCAGCGCGCCGCTCGATGCCCTGGCCGCCGACCCCGCCGCCTGCGACACGGTGGTCGCGGCGATCGTCGGCGCCGCCGGCCTGGACTCCACCCTGGCCGCGATCCGCAGCGGCAAGCGCGTGCTGCTGGCCAACAAGGAATCGCTGGTGCTGGCCGGCGCGCTGATGATGCAGGCCGCGCGCGAGGCCGGTGCCACCATCGTGCCGATCGACAGCGAACACAACGCGATCCACCAGTGCCTGCCGCCCGGCGGCGACTGCGCCGGCGTGCGCCGGATCGTACTGACGGCGTCCGGCGGCCCGTTCCGCGGCCGCAGCCGCGCCGCGCTCGAGGATGTCACCCCGGCCGAGGCCATCGCCCATCCCAAGTGGTCGATGGGGCCGAAGATCTCGGTCGATTCGGCCACGCTGATGAACAAGGGGCTGGAGCTGATCGAGGCCCACCACCTGTTCGCGATGCCATCCGCGCGCCTGGACGTGCTGGTGCACCCGCAGAGCCTGGTGCACTCGCTGGTGGAATTCATCGACGGTTCCACCCTCGCCCAGTTGGGATTGCCGGACATGCGCACCGCGCTGGCGGTGGGCCTGGGCAGCCCCGAACGCATCGTTTCCGGCGTGGCCGGCCTGGACCTGCTGCAGCACGGACGCCTGGAGTTCGAGGCCCCGGACCTGCAGGCTTTCCCCTGCCTGCAACTGGCGCGCAACGCACTGGAGGCCGGCGGCACCGCGCCGGCGGTGCTCAACGCCGCCAATGAAGTTGCCGTTTCAGGCTTTCTTCAGGGTCGAATCCGTTTTCTAGCCATTCCGGCGCTGGTCGAGCACACGCTTGCCGCGCTCCCTGCCGTCCCCGCGGATTCGCTGGACGTGCTGCGCGCGGCCGACGCGCGCGCGCGACAGCTCGCGGAGCGGGCAATCGAGACCGGGGCGTTCCCTTGAGCAAGCGCGATGTCTGAATTCCTCGGCTCGGTGTGGTGGCTGATCGTCAGCCTTGGCGTGCTGGTCACCTTCCACGAGTTCGGCCACTACTGGGTCGCGCGCCGCTGCGGAGTCAAGGTGCTGCGCTTCTCGGTGGGCTTCGGCCGGGCGCTGTGGTCGCGCCGTGGCCGCGACGGCACCGTCTACCAGGTCGCGATGATCCCGCTCGGCGGCTACGTGAAGATGCTCGACGAGCGCGAGGGCGAGGTCGACCCGGCCGAGGCCGCGCAGGCCTTCAACCGCGCCTCGGTGTGGAAGCGCATCGCCATCGTCGCCGCCGGGCCGGTGGCCAACCTGATCCTGTGCGTGGCGTTGCTGTGGGCGATGTTCGTCATCGGCCGCCCGGACTACGCGCCGGTGCTGGGCCAGACCAGCGGCATCGCCGCGGCCGCCGGCCTGCGAGGCGGGGACACCATCGACGCGGTGGGCGAGCGCGCCACGCCGACCTGGAGCGAGGTGCATCTGGCGCTGCTGCCGGCCGCCCTGGACCACGCCGATGTCGACGTGCAGGTCACCGATGCCGCCGGCCATGCCGCCCAACGCCGGCTGCAGCTCTCGAAGCTGCCGGACGACTTCGACCAGCGCCGCATCACCCAGGTCATCGGCGTGATGCCGCGGCACTACCTCATCCCGCCGGTGATCGGCCGGGTGACCCCGGACTCGGCCGCCTGGGGCGTGCTGGCCGAGGAGGACCGCATCACCGCCATCGACGGGACCCCGGTGCACTGGTTCGACGAGATCGGGCCGCTGGTGCAGGCGCTGGGCGACCGCGACCGGCCGGCGATGGTCGAGGTCCAGCGCGGCGGCGAGCGCCTGGCGCTGGAGATCGCGCCAACCCGCATCGACCACCCCGATGGCGGCCAGTACTGGGCGCTGGGCATCGCGCCGCCGCGCAACCTGCCGGCGCCGGAGAAGGACGCCGTGCAACGTTACGGCCCGGTCGCCGCGGTGCCGGTGGCGCTGCGCGAAGTCGGCCACCTGACCGGCCAGCTGGTGGGCATGGTAGGGCGGGCGTTCAGCGGCCGGCTGGCGATCGAGAACACCGTTTCGGGCCCGATCACCATCGCCCGCGCCGCCAATGCCTACGCCCAGCAGGGCCCGGCGTGGTACCTGACGATCCTTGCGCTGCTGTCGCTGAGCCTGGCGATCCTGAACCTGCTGCCGATCCCGCTCTTGGATGGCGGACACCTGTTGTATTACCTTATCGAGTTGCTCAAAGGCAGCCCCGTCAGCGAACGCGCGATGGTCGCCGGGCAGTATGTCGGCCTGGTGCTGCTGGCCAGTCTGATGGGCCTGGCGTTCTACAACGACATCCTGCAACTGGTGCGTTGACGCCCCGGACCCGCCCGCTTCCGACCCGCCGCTGCCGTTGAACTGCGCCTGCCCGTGAACCGCTACACCCGCAACACCTCCATCGCGCCCCCATGCGATGGGCACCTCCCCTACCGGACCCGATGATGACGCGAATGCCCGACCGCCGCCTGCTTGCCCTCGCCCTTGCCGCGGCCATCGCCACGCCTGCATGGGCCCAGACGGCGGCGGCACCCGCGACGGCACCGGCCGCGCTGCCCGCACTGGCGCCGGCCTCGGCCAGCAGCTTCACCGTCAGCGACATCCGCGTCGACGGCCTGCAGCGCATCGGCGCCGGCACGGTGTTCACCTACCTGCCGATCGAACGCGGCGACGCGGTCGACCAGACCCGCCTCTCCGACGCGGTGCGCGCGCTCTACCGTACCGGCTTCTTCGAGGACATCCAGGTCGGCCGCCAGGGCGACATCCTGGTGTTCACGGTCACCGAGCGTCCGGCGATCAACCGCCTGACCCTGACCGGCAACAAGGACATCAAGACCGAGGACCTGACCAAGGGCCTGAACGACATCGGCCTGGCCGAAGGCGAGACCTTCGACCGCCTGGACCTGGACCGCGTGACCCAGGAACTGGTGCGCCAGTACAACAACCGCGGCAAGTACAACGTCAAGATCGAACCCACGGTCTCGCGCCTGGACCGCAACCGCGTCGACATCGCCATCGCCATCGATGAAGGCAAGGCCGCCAAGATCCGCCACATCAACATCGTCGGCAACGAGATCTACGACCTCGACACCCTGACCGACAACTGGGAATCGGGCGAGTCCAACTGGCTGAGCTGGTATCGCCGCGACGACCAGTACTCGCGCGAGAAGCTCGAGGGCGACCGCGAGAAGCTGCACAACTTCTACCTCGACCGCGGCTATATCGACTTCAGCGAGGACAGCATCCAGGTCGCGATCAGCCCCGACAAGACCGACATGTACATCACCGCCGGCATCACCGAAGGCGAGATCTACAAGGTGTCGGACGTGCAGATCACCGGCAACACGGTGCTGCCGCTGGAGGAAATCGAAAACCGCGTGTTCGTCAAGGAGGACCAGGTGTTCTCGCGCGCGCTGCTGGAGCTCAGCTCCGACGCGATCACCGCCACGCTCGGCAACATCGGCTACGCCTTCGCCCAGGTCAACACGATCCCCGAGGTCGACCGCGAGAACCGCACTGTCGCCATCAACCTGCAGGTCGTCCCCGGCCCGCGGGTCAACGTGCGCCGCATCCAGTTCCGCGGCAATACCCGCACCTCCGACGAGGTGATGCGCCGCGAGATGCGCCAGTTCGAGAACGCCTGGTATTCGCAGGCCGCGATCGACCGCTCCAAGGTCCGCCTGCAGCGGCTGGGCTATTTCGAGTCGGGCAGCGTCAACGTCGAGACCCAGCCGGTGCCGGGTTCCAACGACCAGGTCGACGTCGTCTTCAACGTCACCGAGACCACCTCGGGCAGCTTCGTGTTCGGCCTTGGCTACTCGCAGCTGGCCGGCGTCACCACCTCGGTGCAGCTGTCGCAGAACAACTTCCTGGGCAGCGGCAACCGGGTCTCGGTCGAGGCGCAGCGCAATGTCTACCTGCAGCGCTACTCGTTCTCGTTCATGAACCCGTACTTCACCGACGGCGGCATGTCGCTGGGCTACAACCTGTGGTGGCGCGAGTTCGACAACTCCGAGTTCAA
>JAFAFY010000386.1 GCA_023423235.1 Pseudomonadota bacterium | reverse complement strand
CCTTGTGCGCGACCTTCGCCCGCCTGCACCCGGATGCGGTGCGCTGCACGAGGTTCGGCACCACGCCGGAAGGCCGGCCGATGCAGGCGCTCATCGTCACCCGCACCGACGCCTGGGACCCGGCCGAGGCGCACCGCCGCGGGCTGCCGGTGGTGCTGATGCAGGGCGGCATCCACGCCGGCGAGATCGATGGCAAAGACGCGGGCTTCCTCGCCCTGCGCCAGGTACTCGACGGCGAGGCCGCGCCCGGCGCGCTCGATGCGCTGGTGTGGGTGTTCGTGCCGGTGTTCAGCGTCGACGGCCACGAGCGCTTCGCGGCCTGGAACCGGCCCAACCAGCGCGGCCCGCGCGAGATGGGCTGGCGCACCACCGCCCAGAACTACAACCTCAACCGCGACTACGCCAAGGCCGACGCCCCGGAAATGCAGGCGATGCTGGCGCTGGTGGAGGCCTGGGACCCGGTAGCGACCATCGACCTGCATGCCACCAACGGCGCCCAGTTCGAGCACGACATCGCGGTCCAGGTCGAGCCGCTGCATGCCGGCGATGCGGCGATGCGCGAGGTCGGGCGCACGTTCCGCGACGCGGTGATCGCCGACCTCGCCGCGCAGGGCGCGCTGCCGCTGCCGTTCTATCCCTCGTTCGTCGAATACGACAACCCGGCCTCGGGCTTCGAGGACGGCGTCTCGCCGCCGCGCTTCTCCACCGGCTATTTCCCGCTGCGCAACCGGCTGGCGATGCTGGTCGAAACACACTCCTGGAAGGACTATCCGGTGCGGGTACAGCTGACCCGCAACACCATCGTCGCGGTGCTGGACCAGGTGGCGCGCCACGGCGCCGACTGGACGCGGATTGCCGCGCAAGCCGACACCCGCGCCGCGGCGCTGGGCGGCAGCCGCCTGCCGCTGGACTGGAAGGCCAGCGACCGCGCACGCCAGATCGACTTCCGCGGCTACGCCTATACCCGCACGCCGTCGGAGATCTCTGGCGCACTGATGACCCGCTATGACGAGCGCACGCCCCGGATCTGGCGGCTGCCGCTGCGCGACGAGATCGTGCCGGGCACCACGGTCACCCTGCCGCGCGGCGGCTACGTGGTGCCGGCCGCGCATGCGAGCTGGGTCGGCGAGAAACTGGCGCAGCATGGCATCGCGTTCCAGCGGCTTGGCGCCGCGCATCCGGCGCTGCCGGTCTCCGCATTCCGCGCGGAATCGGCCAGCTTCGGCGCAGCGCCGGTCGAGGGCCACCAGCGGCTGACACCGCAGGGCGCGTGGCAGCAGGAGGCGCAGGATGTCGCGGCCGGCGCGCTGTACGTGCCGATCGCGCAGCCCAAGGCGCGCCTGGTCGCCGCCCTGCTGGAACCGCAGGCGCCCGACTCGCTGGCGGCCTGGGGCCGCTTCAACAACCATTTCGAGCGCAAGGAGTACATGGAGGACTACGTCGCCGAGGCTGTTGCGCGCGAGATGCTGGCCAGCGATCCGGCCTTGCGTGCCGAGTTCGACGCGCGGCTGCGCGACGATCCGGCATTCGCCGCCAGCCCGCGCGCACGCCTGGAGTTCTTCTACCGCCGCCACAGCGCCTGGGACGACCGCTACAACCTGTACCCGGTGCTGCGGGTCGAGGCCGCGCCGGAGTGATGCGCGCCTGGCGCAGGCTCGCCGCTGGACTCGCGCTGGCCCTGCTGGCCACGGCGCTGGTCGCCTGCGCCAGTGCGCCGGCAGCGCGTGATGCCGACGCGCCGCTACGGGTCGTCACCCTCAACCTCTACCACGACCGCGCCGAGTGGCCGCGGCGGCTGCCGTTGATCGTCGAGGGCCTGCGCGCGCTGGATGCCGACGTCATCGCGCTGCAGGAGGTGCTGCAGACGCCCGAGCTGCCGAACCAGGCCGACACGCTCGCCGCCGCGCTCGGCTACCGGGTGCAGTTCGTCTCCACCGATCCTGCCGACCAGCCGCGCCGCTACGGCAATGCCCTGCTGACCCGAGACCCGGTGCTGGTCCAGGACTGGGCGCCGCTGGCGCCTCGCGACGATGCGCGCAGCGTCGGGCATGCGCGCGTGCAGGTGCGCGGCCAGCCGGTGAACGTCTACTTCACCCATCTGCACTGGACCCGCGATGGCGGCGCGATCCGCGCCCGCCAGCTGCAGGACGCGCTGGCCTTCATCGAGCGCAGCGCCGGCGCCGCGCCCAGCCTGCTGCTGGGCGACTTCAACGCACCGGCCAGCGCGCCGGAGCTGGCGGTGCTGCAACCGCGCTTCGTCGACAGCTACGGCCTGCTGCATCCCGGCGCCGACGCCGCCGGCGCCACCACGCTCAACCCGCATTACTTCGACTACCCGGCGCGGATCGACCTGGTATTTGCCGAGGCCGGGCGCTTCGACGTGCGCGCGGCGCGCATCGTGCTCGACCGGCCGGATGCCGAGGGCACCTGGCCATCGGACCATTTCGGTACCTGGGTCGAGCTGCAGCCACGCCGCTGACACGGCTGATCGCGCCTTGACGCCGGGTGGCAGGGTTTGCGGGCATCATGCGGGTCTGCCCGCCGCAGGAGATGCCCCATGCGCACCCGCCACCTGTTGCTGCTGTCCGCAGCCGGCCTGCTGGCCGCCTGCCAGTCGCCCGCCGGCACGCCGGTGCCCGGCCAGTCCAACGCCGCCACCTCCGGGGAGACCGCCATGCAGGCACACCAGCAGTCGCCCGCGGGCACCGTGGACATCCGCGGCCGCGCGTTCTATCTGGAAAAGATCCTGGTGCCGGACGGGTCCACGCTGCACGTGCAACTGCTCGACAACCAGCTGGCCGACACCCCCGATGCGGTGCTTGCCGAGCGCGAGATCACCGTCGGCAATGGCCCCTACGATTTCAGCCTGCCGGTGCCAGCGGCGAAGCTGCGCGCGGGCGGCAGCTACGGCCTGCATGCGGGACTGCGCATGCCCGACGGCAGCCTGCGCTTCGTCACCGACACCCGGGTACCGGTCGATCCGGGCGCGGCGACGCCAGTGGAATTCCGCATGGTGCACGTCCAGCCCTGAGGCCGGCCGCCGGTTGCCGGGCGCACTGCGCACCCGGCGTCATGACTACTCGAACGCGCCGATCGAATCGTGCGAGAGGTTGTCGAAACGGGTGTACTCGCCGAAGAACTTGAGCTTCAGCGAGCCGGTCGGACCACTTCGCTGCTTGCCGATGATGATCTCGGCCAGGCCCTGGTCGGGCGAGTTCTCCTTGTTGTAGTAGTCGTCGCGGTAGATGAAGATGATCACGTCCGCGTCCTGCTCGATGGCGCCCGACTCGCGCAGGTCGGCCATCACCGGGCGCTTGTCCGCGCGGGTTTCCAGCGAGCGGTTGAGCTGCGAGAGCGCGATCACCGGCACGTTGAGCTCCTTGGCCAGGCCCTTGAGCGAGCGCGAGATCTCCGAGATCTCGGTCGCGCGGTTCTCGCTGTTGCCGGGCACCGCCATCAGCTGCAGGTAGTCGATGACGATCAGGCCCAGGTCGTGCTCGCGCTTCAGGCGCCGGCACTTGGCGCGCAACACGTCCGGCGACAGGCCCGGGGTGTCGTCGATGAAGATCTTGGTTTCCTTGAGCATGCGGATCGCGCTGCTGACCCGGCTCCAGTCCTCGTCCTCGAGCTGGCCGGTGCGCAGGCGCGTGGCGTTGATGCGGCCGTTCGAGGAGATCAGGCGCAGCGCGAGCTGGCTGGCCGACATTTCCATCGAGAACACGCCGACCGCCTTCCTGGTCTTGATCGCGGCGTACTCGGCGATGTTCAGCGCAAAGGTGGTCTTGCCCATCGCCGGGCGCGCGGCCAGGATCAGCAGATCGGTCGGCTGCAGGCCGGCGGTCATCTCGTCGAATTCGGTGTAGCCGGTCGGCAGGCCGGTGACCCCGCCGCCGTTGTTGTAGCGGGTCTGCAGCACGTCGAAGGCATCGGCCATCGCCTTGTTGATCGCGGTGAAGTCGGTGCGCCCCTGCGCACCGGCCTCGGCGATCTTGAACACCTGCTGCTCGGCCTTGGCGAGGATCTCGCTGCTGTCGCGGCCGTCGGGCTGGAAGCCGTCGTTGACGATCTCGGTGCCGACGTCGATGAGCTGGCGCAGGATCGCCTTGTCGCGGACGATCTCGGCATAGGCGCGGATGTTCGCCGCCGAGGGCGTGGTGCTGGCCAGCTCGCCGAGATAGGCGCCGCCGGCGACCAGTTCCGACAGGCCGTTGGAGTCGAACCACTCGCCCAGGGTGACCGCATCGAACGGGCGGTTCTTCTCGGCCAGTTCCTGGATCGCGGCATAGATCTTCTGGTGGTCGCGGCGGTAGAAGTCCTCCGGCACCAGCATGTCGGCGATGCGGTCGTAGGCATCGGGCACCAGCATCAGGCCGCCGAGCACGGCCTGCTCGGCCTCGATCGACTGCGGCGGCACCCGCAACTGCTCGACGCGGGCATCGCGGTGGTCGGGACGGTACTCGGGACGTGCGGACATGGGCGGAACGGTTCCTCGCGGCGCCGGCAGTGGCTGGCGCAGGTTGGTGAAGCGGTGTGCGGAACGGAATGTGGTGCGGAGTTCGGGTGGACGCTGCGGTGGAAAGACGCGGGCGGAAAGACGCGGACGGATGCGGCATGGACGGACGAGTGCCTAGTCCGAAAGGTAGCCCTGCGATGCGGAACCGGCCAGGCAGCCCGACGCCAGCGGTACCGGCCAGGACGCCCGGACGATGCTAGTCCCCACGGCTGTGGATACGCCACGCAACAAGCTGTGGACAAGTCGACGTCAGCGGTGGGTATCTCTGCTTAGCGCAGGGGCGTCGCAGACGTTGCGACACCGGCCGCGCAAACGAAGACGGGCGCCCTGCGGCGCCCGTCGTGCGAAACCGCGCCGATCCGCTGGATCAGGCGTGCTCGGCCTCGATCACCACCTTGACGGTGGTCTCGGCGTCGGCGTGCAGGTGCACGACGATCTCGAACTCGCCGGTGTTGCGGATCGGGCCTTCGCCCATCACCACTTCCGACTTCTCGACCGGGGTGCCCAGCTTGGTCAGGGCCTCGGCGATGTCGCGCGGGCCGACCGAGCCGTACAGCTTGCCCTCGGTGGAGGCGTTGGCGTAGAT
>JAFAFY010000295.1 GCA_023423235.1 Pseudomonadota bacterium | reverse complement strand
TGGCGATCGACGGCGTGCACGACGGGGTGATCTGCCAGTGCGACGCGGCCGACGGGTCCGGGGTGCGCCGCATCGCCGCGGTCATCGTCGCCGATGCCGCGCTCGATGATGCCCGCCTGCTGGCCGCGCTGCGCGTGGACATCGACCCGGTGTTCCTGCCGCGGCGCATCCGCCGGGTCGACGCACTGCCACGCAACGAGACCGGCAAGCTGACCCGCGCCACGCTCGAGGCGCTGCTGGGCGGCGATGCTGACGCGCCTGTCACGCGCCCGGGCGAATGATCCTGTCGCGCTGAACGCGCGCCTGCGCGTTCCCCGATTCCGAACACCGCAGCACACACCTGGGAGCACCCACATGAACTTCCTGATCTACCTGATCGTCGGCGGCATCGCCGGCTGGCTGGCCAGCATCCTGATGCGCACCAACGGCCAGCAGGGCATCCTGCTCAACATCGTCGTCGGTATCGTCGGCGGCGTCATCGGCGGCTGGCTGCTGCCGACGCTCGGCCTCAACCTCGGCGGCGGCTGGACCGGGTTCCTGATCACCGCGCTGATCGGCGCGATCATCCTGCTGGCGATCGTCAACCTGTTCCGCCGCGGCGCCCCGCGCTGAGCAGGCGCGCCCCGCGCAACGAACAAGGCCCGGCAATGCCGGGCCTTGCTGTTTCTGCGGGCGGTGTCATTCAGGGGCGACGCTTTCCAGTGGGCTGTCTTCCCGCCATGCCGCCTCCAGCGCGCTGCCCCGCAGGGCAACATGGCCCGGTGCGCGATCCGCGGCAGCCGGGTCGCCGCTCAGCCGCCCAGCGTCACCCAGGCCGGCGCATGGTCGCTGGGCCGCTCCCAGGTGCGCGGCTCGCGGTCGATGCCGGCATCGCGGCTTTCCGCGCGCAGCGCGTCGGAGACCAGGGTCAGGTCGATGCGCAGGCCCAGGTCGCGGCGGAATGCCGCCTGGCGGTAGTCCCACCAGCTGAATACCCCGCCCTCGTCGTGGTGCAGGCGGAAACCGTCGTGCAGGCCGAGGTCGCACAGCCGCTGCAGCGCCGCGCGCTCGGCGGTCGAGGTCAGGATGTGGTCGTCGTTCCACACTGCCGGGTCGTGCACGTCGCGGGCATCGGGGGCGATGTTGAAATCGCCCAGCACCACCAGGCGCGGATGCGCGGCCAGCTCGCGCGCCACCCAGTCGTGCACCGCGTCCAGCCAGCGCAGCTTGTAGGCGTACTTGTCGGTGCCCACGTCCTGGCCGTTGACGACGTAGAGGTTGATCACCCGTACGCCGTCGACGGTCGCGGCGATCACCCGCTTCTGTTCGTCGTCGAAACCGGGAATGCCCACCTGCACCGCGTCCAGCGCATGACCGCGCGCCAGCAGGGCGACGCCGTTGTAGGTCTTCTGCCCCGAGAACACGCTGCGGTAGCCCAGCGCCGCCAGCGCGGCATCGGGAAACTTCGCATCCTCGAGCTTGGTTTCCTGGATGCCGACGACATCCGGCTGCGCCTCGCGCAGCCACTGTTCGAGGTGCGGCAGGCGCACGTTGAGCGAGTTGACGTTCCAGCTGGCGATCTTCACGGCGCGGGCTCCTGCGGGTGGCCGCAGATTCTATCGGCGGGGCATGGCGCGCGCGGGCAATGCGCCGGCGATCACCTCACCTGCGCAACGCCGGGCCGGGCTCAGAGATCGCGGAAGCGCTGCTCGGCGTGGTCGAAGTCCTCGCGCGCGGTGCGCAGGCGTGCGTCGATCTGGTCGAGTTCCTCGCGCAGGCGCTTGCGCGTGGCGTCGTCGGTGGCCTTGTCCAGGGCTTCCTGCTTGCTGCGCTGCTCGTTGCGCAGGGAGTCGACGAACTGCTCGGCCTCGTAGGCGCGGCGGCCGGCCTCGTAGCGCGGCAGGAACGCGGGTTCGAGCGCGGCCGGGCAGGACTTGCGGTAGTAGTGGCCCTCGCGGCCCCAGCGGGCGCCGTTCTCGGCGGTGCAGAACTGCTGCAGGCCGGCGTCGTGGCCGGCGAAGTAGCGCGCCTCGTCGGGCGCGGTGCCGGCCTTGGCGCAGGCGTGGCGGTTGTCCTCCAGGCGCGAGCGCGGATAGCCGTCGACCGCGTCGCGCATGCCCTGCTGGTACCAGTCGGCGACCAGGCATTGTTCGGTGGACATGCTGGCGCAACCGGCAAGGCCGGCAAGCAGCAGGGCGGCGCCGGGCAGGCGCAGGGCGCGGGCGAGGGACTTGGGCATGGGCATGGCGGGGTCACCGGCGGGAGTCGATGGCGATTCTGCGCAATCGGGCGCCGGATGAACAGGCGCAGGGTGCAGGGCTCAACGGGCGATGAAGTCGACCAGCCGTCGGATCCGCGCATACGGCGGCTTCAGCAGGTCGCTGGCGGCAAGCCGCGACTGCCACAGCACCGGCAGGGCCTTGGTCATCGCGTCGAAGCCGGCGCGGCCGTGGTAGGCGCCCATGCCGCTCGGGCCGATGCCGCCGAACGGCAGTGCGCTGGCGGCGAAGTGCAGCAGGGTGTCGTTGACGGTGACGCCGCCGGTCAGCGTGTGCGAGAGGATCGTCTCGACGTCGGCGCGCTGGTGGGAGAAGGGATACAGCGCCAGCGGCCGGTCTCGGGCGTTGACGAAGGCGATCGCGGCATCGAGCGTGTCGTATCCCAGCACCGGCAGGATCGGCCCGAAGATCTCCTCGCGCATCACCGCGGCATCGTCTCCCGGTTCGATCACCACGGTTGGCGCCAGCAGGCCGTCGCCGTGCAGGTCCAGCAGCGGCAGCACGGTCAGGCCGCGGCTGCGGGCATCGTCGAGCAGGCCCTGCAGCCGCGCGTGCTGCGCGGGGTTGATGATGCGGGCGAGGTCGGTGGCGGCATTGTCACGATAACGCGCCC
>JAFAFY010000256.1 GCA_023423235.1 Pseudomonadota bacterium | reverse complement strand
CGCGGCGTGGGGGCATCGCTGCCGGTGCCGACAAGGAGCACGCGGTCGTAGCCGCCGATGCCGGGCAGGTCGAGCTGGCTGCCGGCCTTGCCGGTGAATGCCGCCGCCGCGACCGCGCGCGACAAGGCGCCAGCGCTGGCCGTATCGACCTGTGCGAAGGCGGTCCCGGGCGCCGCACCCTCGCGCACGGCGATCGCCAGGGTGCCGGCAGCGGGCGCCTGCAGCGCATCGAAACGGATCTCGCGCTGCGCGGCCACGGGCAATGCGACGCAGACGAGAGCGGAAGCCAGCAGCCAGCGCTGCAGCGGACGTGTGGGGGTCATGCGGTCTCCAGAGGGTCGATGCGGGTCCGGCTCCCCGCCGGAAGCCCGACCATAGCAACCCCGGGCGCCGCGCCCCCCTGTCGATGGTCATGGTGCGGCGGGTACGGCGCCGTTGCACCGTTGATGCCTGCGCCTTGCGCGGCCCGTCAACCCGATTGCGCGAGCGCGGCATCGATCGCCTGCGGCGTCCTGGTTGCCCGCCCCCGTCGCCTGCGCAGACGAGACGTCGCAGGACAACGGTAACGGGCAGGACCGCACGCTAACAGCGTGCGCGTGCCGGTTGCACGCCGCAGCGCACATCCCGCGGCCAACACTGTGTTGCGGCAGGTCGCATTCAGCGCTCAGCGCGACAGCAGGTAGCCCGGCAACGCCATCAATCCCACCAGCAAGGCGATGGCGACGACGATCAACGCGAAGCGCAAGGGGTTGGCGCGGACGATGTCGGCGAAGGTCTCGGCGGTACCCTCGCGCTCGGCCTGCGCCTGCGCGGCACGGGCGCTGGCCTGGCGCTCGCGCTGGTAGTCGGCCATCAGCCGCTTGGCCTCGTCGATGCGGCCGCTGTCGCGGATCCAGATGCCGCCATGCGAGATGCCGAACGGGCTGGGATTGGTCTGGTACCAGTCGATGCCGGCGGCATCGAGGAACGCGCGCACGTCGGCGGCCTCGTCCTCGGGTACGTAGCGCAGGTTGAGCAGCAGTTTCGCCATGGCGCGGATGATAGCGCGCCGCTGGCGGACCGCCGCCGGACACCCGGCCCCTGCCGGTCAGCGCTTGGTGGTGATCGCGCGGCGCAGGTTGCTGCGGGCCTGCGCGTCCAGGCGCGCGTGGAAATCGTCGCTGAGATAGATGCGCTCGCGCGCCAGCAGGCCCTTGAGGAACCGGCGCCGGTTCAGCGCGTACAGCCAGCGCGGCACGTGCCGGTACTCGGCCGCGATCGCGCGGTCGTAGGCGTCGAACACGGCCGGCTCGGCACCGAGGATCGCCATGTCGCAGTCGAGGAAACGCCGGGTGTCGTCGCCGTGGGCATCGGCGGGGAAGTCGCCGGGGGCGAAGGCGCCGTGGCGCGCGGTCAGTTCGATCAGCGCGACCACGCGCGCGACATCGATGCCGACGTCCGGCAGCCAGTGCATGATCTGCTCCGCGGCCAGTTGCGCCGAACGCGCCTCGTTGTCGTGGCTGCCGGCCGCGTAGATCGCATCGTGGTAGAGGATCGCCAGCCGCACCTCGTCGGGCCGGGCCCAGCCGCTGGTGCGCGCAACACCGTCGAATTCATCCAGCAGCGCCGCGATGTGCTGGGCATTGTGGTAGGCGCGGGGTGGCGTGGCATAGGCCTGCGCCAGTGCATCGCGCATCGGCGCGGGCAGCGCCGGAGTATCGAATGGAGACGCCGCGGTCATGCCGGCCCGCCCATGTTCAGCCCGCCTGCCACGGCCGCACCACCAGCAGCGCGCCGATGCACACCAGCAGCGCACCGGCCAGGCGCGTCAGGTCGACGGCGCGCGCCTGCGACAACACGCCGAAGTGGTCGAGCAGCAGCGACCCGGTGACCTGGCCGAACACGATCAGGCAGATCAACCCGGCCGCACCCAGCCGTGGCACCAGCAGGGTGCCGCAGAACACGAACACCGCGCCGATCAGCCCGCCCAACCACAGCCACGGCGGCAACGCCGCCAGCGTGCGCAGGCCTGGCCACTGCGCGCGCACCAGCAGCAGCGCCGCGCCCAGCGCCAGCGTGCCGACCAGGAACGAGACGAACGAGGCGAACAGCGGGCCGCTGGTCATCGCCCCCAGGCGCGCGTTGATCAACGCCTGCAGCGGCAGCACCATGCCCACCACCGCGGCGATGACGATGCTTGCGGCCAGCCAGAGGTTCATGCGGTGCTCCCGGATCGGTCCGCGCGCAGTCTACGGCCTGCCGTCGTCGCCGGGCGTGCAGGTCAGGCGTGCGACGGCTCGCGGCGCAACGACAGCAACGCCGCCAGGCTCAGCAGCGCGGCGAACGCCAGGTAATAGCCCACGGACTGCAGGCCGTAGTTGCCGGCCAGCCAGGTGGCGATGTACGGCGCCAGCGAGGCGCCGAAGATGCCCGCCAGGTTGAACGCCAGCGACGCGCCGGTGTAGCGCACGGGCGCGGGGAACTGCTCGGCCAGCATGGTGCCCACCGGGCCGTAGGTCAGGCCCATCAGGCCCAGCCCCAGCATCAGGAACAGCAGCATGCCCAGCGTGTTGCCGGCCACGAACAGCGGCGCGAACAGCAGCCCGAACAGCAGGATGGCCGCGGTGGCGACGATCATCGCCCGGCGCCGGCCAAAGCGGTCGGCATACAGCGCCGACAGCGGAATGGTGGCGGCGAAACACAGCACGCCCACCAGCTGCAGCATCAGGAAATGCTCGCGCGTGTAGCCCAGGCGCGCGGTGCCCCAGCTCAGCGCGAACACGGTCATCAGGTAGAACAGCACGAAGGTCGCCAGCGTCAGAAGCGTGCCGACCAGCAACGCGCGTGGCTGGCCCAGCAGCACCTCGCGCATCGGCAGGCGCACGCGCTCGTGGCGATCGAGCACCTTCTGGAATGCCGGCGTCTCGGTCAGGCTCAGGCGCACCCACAGCCCGACCAGCACCAGCACCGCGCTGGCCAGGAACGGGATGCGCCAGCCCCAGGCGAAGAACGCGGCATCGTCCATCACCTCGGTCAGCAGCAGGAAGATCGCCGTCGCCAGGAAGAAGCCGATCGGCGCGCCCAGCTGCGGAAACATGCCGTACCACGCCCGTTTGCCCGGCGGCGCGTTCTCGGTTGCCAGCAGAACCGCCCCGCCCCATTCGCCGCCCAGCCCCAGCCCCTGCCCGAACCGGCACAGCGCCAGCAGCAGCGGCGCGGCAACGCCGATCTGGGCATAGGTCGGCAGCAGGCCGATGACCACGGTGGAGATGCCCATCGTCAGCAGCGCCGCGACCAGGGTCGCCTTGCGCCCGACGCGGTCGCCGAAATGGCCGAACACCGCCGAGCCGATCGGGCGTGCGAAGAACGCCAGTGCGAAGGTCGCCAGCGACTGCAGCGTGGCCGAGGCCGGATCGCTGGCCGGGAAGAACAGCTTCGGGAACACCAGCACCGCGGCGGTGGCGTAGATGTAGAAGTCGAAGAACTCGATCGTCGTGCCGATCAGGCTGGCGAACAGGACCCGGCCCTTGTTCGGGGGTGGCGCGGTATCGGTCATGACGGGAAAAACGATGGGGGGCTCGCGATTCTGCCAGCGATCGGACGTGAATGCGCGGCAGCGGCGCGATGCAGGGCCGCATCGCAGGCCGGTGTGCGCGGGCACGCAACCGCGCCGGCGGCGCACACGCGCCTCGTGCCGGCCACGCATTGCAGGTTTCCTGGTGAAGGCCGCCGCGTGTCGTCAACACCACCAACGTCGCAGGAGCGCGATCGTGCCGCGCAGCCGATGCAATGCGACACTGCCCCCTGATCCATCGGAGACCCTGCCATGACCTGGCAATTCATCGCGCTGGCGCTGGTACTGGGCGGCGCCCTGCTGCCCCTGTCGCTGTACTTGCATCGCAGCAAGCGTACCCGCGTCGCGCGCGTGGTCGACGTCGTTGCGCTGGGCTGGCTGTTTTTCCTGGCGCACCGTGCCGGTGAAGGTCCGCCGCTGCTGCTCGGCGCGTTGATGTTCCTGGGTTGCTTCCACCTCGGACTGCTGATGGGCTGGTCGCCGGTGCGGCGCGCCAGCCAGTAACCACCTTCGCCGCAGCGCGCTGCCACTGTGCATGACGACGCCG
This sequence comes from Pseudomonadota bacterium, assembly GCA_023423235.1. Classification (GTDB taxonomy): domain Bacteria; phylum Pseudomonadota; class Gammaproteobacteria; order Xanthomonadales; family Xanthomonadaceae; genus Luteimonas. The sequence continues at coordinate 2,843 of JAFAFY010000256.1, read as the reverse complement.
GGCGAAATGGAGAACCTGCAGGCACAAAAAACCGCCTGGAGCGGTTTTTGACATCGCGAAGCGATGGCCCGGAGGGTGGCCGCCAGGGACGGCGGGCCACAAAAAACCGCCAGGAGCGGCTTCTGACATCGCACAGCGATGACCCGAAGGGTGGCCGCCAGGGATGGCGGGCCACAAAAAACCGCCTGGAGCGGTTTTCGACATCGCGAAGCGATGGCCCGAAGGGTGGCCGCCAGGGACGGCGGGCCACAAAAAACCGGCCGGTTCGCACCGGCCGGTTTCGGGTCAGACTGCCTTGATCATGATCGCCCGGCGTATCACCGCGGCATCGTCGCTCGCCGCAGCGTCACGCGCTGCAGAGGCGCGATGCATGGGCAAATCGTCAGGCCGCGTTCTTCATCGCCAGCTTGCGGGCACGCATGACGTCGTGACACTCGCGGACCTCGGGCAGCAGGCGCACCACGATGTCGCGCGCGGCCGGCGGGGTCGCCTCGTCGCGGGCCACTTCGTCGAAGGCCTCCAGCAGGCGGTCCTCGGACTCCTCCAGCTCGGCGACGTAGCCGTACTCCTTGTCGCCGAAGGTCGCGCGCAGCTTGCCGTACATCTTCTGCATGGTGCCGACGAAGGTGCCGGTGGTGTCCGGCTTGCCACCGGCGGCCTGCACCACCGCGGTCAGCTCGTCGACGATCTGCAGCTTCACGGTCGCGATGCGCGCGAACAGGGTTGCCAGTTCGGCATCGTCCACCTTGCCCGCGGCCTCCTCGTAGAAGTCCTTGCCGTCGCGGGCGATGGCGATGAGGTCGTTGAGGGTGTGGGCGGTCTTGTTGCTGGTCATTCGCTGTCTCCCAGTCATGTGTTCGGGTCGCCGCCGCGGGGGCGACGACGTGGAGCCGGTTTGGCAATCGGCATCGTCCGTCGCGCTTGTGTGGAACGGATTGGCCCCTGGTGTTGCGGGCCACATGGCGTATCGGATCGACGGAAACGACGTTAGCAACGGCGCGCGCAAGAGCGCGTGATATCGGCGTTGCCGCGGGATGAAGAGCACGCGGATTCAGCAGGTGGGCAGGTAGCTGACTGCGGCACGATGACGCAACGAATGCGATGCAACGAAAACGCCGCGGTCGTTGCCGGCCGCGGCGTCATCGAAAGCGCGATTGGGCCTGCCGCGACTACTTCGTCGCCCTGGCCTCGCCGGGCAGCGCGTAGTCGATCTCGTAGGCCGGCGGCTCGCCACCGGGACCGGTCAGGTAATGCGTCATCCACTGCATCAGCCGCAGCGAATAGTCGTAACGCGAGGCGGCGCGGCTGTTGCCGTGGCCCTCGCCCGGATACAGCACCAGCCGCACCGGCGCCTGGCCGGCGAGTTGCAGGTAGCGGTAGAGCATGTAGGACTGCATCACCGGCACGCGCGGATCGGCCTCGCCGTGCAGGATCAGCGTCGGCGTCTTCGATTTCTGCGCATGGGTGATCGGGCTGGCCTGGCGGTACATCTCCGGGCTTTCCCACGGCCAGGTCTGCATGTGCACCAGGTACTGCTCGCGCGGGATGTCGCCGGTGGTCACCAGGCTGGCCTGGTCGGAGATGCCGACGAACATCACCGAGGCGGCGAAGCGCTCGCTGTAGTACGTGGCGCCCCAGGCGCTGGCGTAGCCGCCGTAGGAACCACCGGTGATGCCGACCCTGTCGCGGTCGACCAGGCCGGTCTCCACCAGGTGATCGACGCCGTCGACCAGATCATCGAACTCCTCCATGCCCGGGCGGCCATGGTCAAGCTTGGAGAACGCCACGCCGCGTCCGGTACTGGCGCGGTAGTTGGGGAAGAACGAGGCGAAGCCCTGCGCCGCGGCGACCTGCGCCGGCTGCGCGTAGGCGGTCAGCCAGCCGTTGGAGTAATGCGCCTCCGGCCCGCCGTGAACGACCAGGATCAGCGGCACGCGCGCGTTGCCGCGGCGCTCGAGCGGATGCACCAGGATGCCCTCGAGTTCGAGGCCGTCGCGCGCGGCGTAGCGCACGACTTCCTGCCGCGCCAGGCGCACGTCCTTGAGCCAGGGATTGCTGTCGGTCAGACGGGTGGCCTCGGCCGCGCCCTGCGCCAGGTGGAACACTTCCGAAGGATGCGCCGGCGTGTTGCCGACCAGCACGATGTCGCCGCTGGCGCGGGCCACGCTCAGGCCGGAGAACACCGGGCCACCGCCGGCCAGCAGGGTGCGCTGGCCGCTGCCGTCGACGCCGATCTCGGCCACGCGGCTCTGCACGCCTTCCTGGCTGATGAACACCAGGCGCCCGGCATCGCGCCAGGCGACGTTCCACACATGCCCTTCCAGGCCCGGCAGCAGGTCGCGCTGGGTGCCGCCATCGCGGCCGACGACGGTCAGCCGGCCTTCGCGCGGGTCGTTGACGTCGGCGGCGGAGATCACCGCCAGGTGGGCGCCGTCCGGGCTCCAGGCCAGTTCGCCCAGCTTGCCCGGATTGTCCACCCGACCCAGTTCGCGGCCTTCCAGCGAATAGATGCGCACGCGCGCATCGACCATGGTGTCGTCGGTGAGCTGGCGCGGTGCCACGACCACGGCCAGGCGATCGCCAGCGGGACTCCACTGCACCGCCTGCACGCTGCCTTCGATCTCGATCCGGCGCGGGGTCGCGCCCGCGCCCAGGTCGGTAATCCACAGCTCGACCGGGCGCCAGTCCTCCTCGTAGACCTTCTGGCTGAAGCCCTTCTCGCGCAGCGCCTTGCGCGCATCGCTCTCGGCGGCGCCGGCCAGCAGCGCGGCGCGGCGGCCATCGGGCGAGAGGCTGTAGCTGCCGATGTCGACCGCCAGCTTCGCCGCCAGCGTCGATTCGCC
>JAFAFY010000008.1 GCA_023423235.1 Pseudomonadota bacterium | reverse complement strand
ATTTCGACCTGCTCTACAGCCGCGACACGGATTTCGGCCGCTTTGGCGCCAAGTGGCAGACGACCTACGTCAGCCTCTACGAAGCCAAGGCGACCAACGACGTGGACGCCGTGCCTTCGCAGTACGTCGGTTACGGCGGCTATTTCCGCATCCGTTCGAACCTGAGCCTGAACTGGGCGCTGGACGACTGGTCGGTGAACTGGGGCGTGCGCTACTTCTCCGGTTCGATGGAACGCTGCTACAACACCACACCGGAAATGTGCAGCCGTCCGCAGTTCGCCGCGCCTGACACCCAGGGCCTGATCACGCCGCAGAACGACCTTGGCGCCAATACGTTCCATGACGTGCAGATCACCTACAGCGCGCCTTGGGATGCCAAGATCTCCGTCGGCGCAAACAACGTGTTCAACCACGAAGCCGCGCCGTGGTATCGCCAGGCCAACTCGAACTTCTCCTACTACGGCGGGTTCGACATCGGTCGTTTCGTGTTCCTGAAGTACCAGCAGAACTTCTGATCACGATTCACCGCGAAGAAGCACAGCTGAAGAAGCACAGCTACGGCCCCTTTTGGGGCCGTAGCTTTTTTTTGGCTCGACGCTGGGAAACGCAATAGAAATCAGGGGCCTGGTATGCATCCTGGGTCGGTTAGATCGAGGCGGAGAACGCAACCGTAACTTAACCATATTCATTAAAATTTAGTTAATTCACACTACTTTAATTTTTTCCTGGATGTGTCTAGTATCGGTCCGACCTTGCCGATTCTGTCGTCAACCTAGTCGTTGTCGGTCGAATTCGATGGGGCTTCCCACGACCCGCCGGAGAGAGTAGTGACGATGAAAACCAGCAAGCTTCGCGACGCGATTGCGTTCGCACTGATCGCAGGCATGGCCAGCGTGGCCGGAACTGGCGCCGCATTTGCCCAGGATTCGGAAGAGCCCGCCGACTCTACCAGCGCCACTGAGCTCGATACGGTCACTGTCACCGGCTCGCGCATCAAGAGTCAGACGTTCACCGCTTCCAGCCCCATCACGGAAATCACGGCCGAGGAGTTCACCCGGTTCGGCGCAACCAAGGTGGAAGACCTTGTCAACCAGTCGCCGCAGATCGACCTGAGCTTCGACAACTTCGAGAACAACGGTTCCTACGGCCACGCAACCGTATCGATGCGCAACCTGGGTCCCCAACGTACGCTGACCCTGGTCAATGGCCGCCGCCTCACGCCCAGCCGCAACGAGATCAGCGACCCGTCGATCGTTCCGGCCGCGGTGATCCGGCGCGTGGACATCCTTTCCGGCGGCGCGTCGGCGATCTACGGTGCGGACGCCGTGGCTGGCGTGGTCAACTTCGTGCTCGACGACAAGTTCGAGGGCGTGAGTGTCAACTTCGGCTACTCCGCTTTCCAGCACGACAATGACAACAAGCAGATGCAGGCGCTCAATGAGGAGCGTGGCTTCCCCTATCCGACCGGCAACTCGGGCTTGGACGGCGTCAGCCGCAACGCCGATATCGTGCTGGGCGGCAGCTTCGCCGAAAACCGCGGCCACGCGGTCGGCTGGCTGACCTGGCGCGAGAACGATCCGCTCTACCACGGTGACCGCGACTACTCCACCTGTTCGGTCTGGTACGACTATCCGGCATGTGGCGGCTCCGGAACGGCCGACCCTGCCCGCTTCACCGTCAACCAGTACGCCAACGGCGCGGTCGTGCCTTGGCCGACAGGCACGAACGCGAACTACGTCTGGAACGGCAGCGGATACGAGAACGGCAGCTACGTCTACAACTACGCGCCGATCAACTTCTATCAGCGCCCGGACAAGCGCGTGACTGCGGGCTTCATGAGCAGCTACGAGATCAACGAGCACTTCACCCCGTATGTCGAGGCATTGTTCCTCGAACGCACCTCGGAAATGCAGATCGCGGAATCCGGCGCCTTCGGCGTGCCGGTGAATGTGGACTGCACCAATCCCCTGATCGGCACTCTTTGTTCCGACGCCGGGGTGACCACCGACCAGGCCCGCATCACCATGTGGAAGCGCAATGTCGAAGGCGGCCCGCGCATTTCCACCAGTGACGACACCAGCCACCGCATCACCGCCGGTTTGCGCGGCGCCTGGTTCGACTCGTCCTGGACCTACGACGTGTCGCTGGTTTCGGGCAAGACCAAGACCATCGACATCGGCAAGAACGACTTCCTGATCACCCGGATCTCGGCTGCGGCGCTGGGTTGTACCGACCCCGTCTACGGCACCTTCCCGGGTTGTACGCCCTATGACATCTGGACCGACAACATCACGCCCGAAGCCGCTGCCGCGATGGCGGGCACGAGCTTCAGCATCTACAAGACCAGCTACCGCGAATTCTCAGCAGAAGCCAACGGCTACGTGGGCTGGGGCTTCCCGAGCGCCGATGGCGAGGAAATCGGCCTGGCCGTGGGCATGGAACGCCGCAGCTACTCCTACAGCACCGAGTACGACGGCGACTCCGCCGCAGGCAACTTCGCCGGCGCCGGCGCGGCGAGCCTTCCGGTGGACGCCTCCAACACGGTGAACGACTTCTTCCTGGAAGCCGCGCTGCCGATCTTCGTGGGGCAGGGTGGGTTCAACCGGCTGGATGCGTCTCTGGGCTACCGCTATTCGGACGACGAGACCTCCGGCAACTACGATACCTACAAGGCGGGCCTGAGCGCCCTGTTCTGGGACAGCAAGCTGCTGGTTCGTGCGGGCTACAATCGCGCGGTGCGTGCGCCCAGCCTGAACGACCTGTACTACACCCAGCGCATCGCCCTGAACTCGGGCGGCACCGACCTGTGCGCCGGCGCATCGCCCAGCTACACGGCTGAACAATGCGCACGTGCGGGCGTCCCGACCGCCGTTTATGGCAATGTCCCGGCCAACCCCGCCAACCAGTACTTCAACGTGACCGGCGGCAACCCGAACCTGCAGCCGGAAGTCGCCGATACTTACACCGCCGGTTTTGCCATCGAGCCGATCGACGACCTGAACCTGTCTCTGGACTGGTACAGCGTCGAGATCGAGGGCGCCATCGGCGGCATCGGCTACAACACCATCCAGATCCTGTGTATGGAGCAAGGTCTGTACTGCGACCGTATCCGCCGCGACGCGCGTGCCGGCGACTACGATCTGTGGGTCGGCTTGGCTTCCGATCCGGCGTCGGGCCACATCAACAACCTGCCCGACAACATCGGCGTCTACAAGCGCTCGGGTCTTGACCTCGCGGCCAGCTACTCCTTCCCGGTCGGCCCGGGGCGTCTGAATGCGAGCCTGGCCGGCAACTACGTGCTGAAGGACTACACCCAGACGCTCGCCGCCGAGCCGAGCACTGGATATGAGTGCAAGGGCCTGGTCAACGACACGTACCTCTGCCAGACGCCAAAGTGGCGGCATGTCGCTTCGGCGAACTACACCTGGGACCGTTACAACCTGGGCCTGCGCTGGCGCTTCATCGATGGCCTGGACTACAAGGATGTGGACGGCAGCCCGTTCACGCAGGATGACCGCGTCATCTGGCTCGACAACGGTGTGCCTTCCTACAGCTACCTCGACCTCAACGGCAGCGTCAGCTTCGGCCAGGCCATGCTCTCGCTGGGCGTGAACAACGTGCTCGACAAGGAGCCGCCGTTCTCCGGCGACAGCGGCCTGTCGGCCAACGCCAACGCCCTGGGCGGTTATGACCAGGCGGGCCGCTACATCTTCGGCAGCATCTCGCTGAAGTTCTGATCGGTCAAATAACCAAGGCAAGAAAAAAGCGGCGGGCTTCGGCCCGCCGCTTTCTTGTGTCAGGAACTCATCAAGTCCGGGGGTTAGGCCGCGCAAGCATGCGCCACCCAGCAACGGAGGGTATACGCGTCAGCCGCCCTCGCCCTGCCTGCCGATCGATCTGCCGTCGAGTTCGCGCACGAATTCCCTGGAGGCCCGTTCGCGCGCCTCCCACTGCTGGGGCGTGTAGCAGACCCGTTTTCTCATCCGACTGCCGGTGACGTCTTCGTACTGGCAGACTTTGTCTCCGCGCCCCGAAGCCGCTGATTGTGCCGCGTCGGCCGCATCCGGCTGTGCCGCCGGCGCTGTCGCTGCTTCCTGGGCAAGCGCTTGCCCCCCAGCCAACAACGCAACACAGGACACAGCGGTCCTTAACCCCTTACTCCACCACCGAGGCCTCGCGTGCGTCCCGGAATACAAGGGACCGGATTGGGAAGGGACCAGATCGATCGGCATGGCGGCATCCTCGTCAGCGCTGGAGATCCTGCCGGGAGTGGCAGGAGCATCTCCATTGTGCCCAACGCCGGGATGAAATCCATCGCGGATGCACGGATCTGGCCGCCCGCATTTTCCGGCATGGCAGCGCGCATGCTTGGGACGATCACACACCGCCGGTAGACGGAGCCGGAATCACCGGACACACATCGCGCGATGCGGCATCGCGCTAGCGGGTACGACGCACCCGCACGGTTACGCCGTTGGACATGACCAGCGCATAGCCGCCCACCAGACCCTTGCGCACCTGCACCAGGTCGCCAGCCTTGAGGTATCCGCTACTGTGCGAGCCGGTCTGTGCCCAGACCTGCCCGTTTTCCAGGATGACAATGCGCTGCCCGTCGCGCCCCTGATCCACCCTGAGCACCCGGCTTTCGACCTGCTCCAGGCCCTGCTGATCGATCGCAGATTCCGCATCGCCGGAAGACTCTGGGAGACGGCGCAGGCCGAACTCGTCCCGCGCGCGGCGCGCGGCAGCTTCCGCCACTTCCGGCGGCAACGGGAACGCCTCGTCATAACAGGCCAGCCGTGCGGCGGGCGCGGCCAAGCTGGCACAGGCATGGCTGGGCTGCTGCGCGCCCAGAGGGGCGGACAACACTGCCAGGAGAGCGAGTAGAGCGGAGGTGGGGAGGACGCGCATCGGCATGGCCAATCCGGTAGCTCGGCAATTGGCTAGAGAATACGCCAAGACCTCAGGCGCCGCCTTCGCTGCGCCAGTCGCGCATCGCGCCAGCCAGCGCAGTCGCCATCTCGCGCTCGGCAAGGCTGAGCAGCGGATTCCAGACGTCGAACATCAGGATCACGCGCATCTGGTTGCTGTCGTTGCGCGCCTCGTGCTCCAGGGTGTCGTCGAAGACCCAGCATTTGCCTTCGCGCCATTGCCGCCAGTCGTACCCCACGCGGTAGCTGCAATGCTCCGGCACCACCAGCGGCAGATGGGCGACCAGACGGGCATTGGTCTCGCCGGTGTGCGGCGGGATATGGGCGCCCGGCGCCAACGCCGAGAACATGGCATTCGGGCACAGGCCGGCGATCTCCACCGCATCCACCAGCGCCAACGCCTCGGCCGTGTGCGGGCACTGCGCCAGGTGTTCCTCCACAGGCTTGCCGTGCGCGTAGAGATGGAATCCGCTCCAGTTGCGCGAATGGTTGAGCTTGTCCCACTGGTTGACCGGATCGCCCGGCAGGTACTGGATGTAGGGAACGAATTCCTCACCGCGGCTGGCCAACATGTCCTGCAACTCGGACTTGATCGCATCGGTGCGCGACTCGAGCTCGCGCATCCAGGGAAACAGCGCGTCGTCGTAGAAGGTGAGCGCAGGCAGCCGCGGCACATGCAGCTGATTGCAATGGGAATGGTAGGGCCGTGTGCGGCCTGCCAGGATCGAGACCGCCTCGTCCCAACGTCCCGCCAGCGCCATGTCCACCGTCGCGCGCTTGGCGGCCACCCGGTGGCCCAGGTAATCGACCAGGTCTTCGGTGTCGCGCGCCACGGCGTCGCGCGCATGCTCCAGTCGCCGACGCAGCGCGGGCGGCCATTCGGACTCGGGCGGTGCCACCTGCAGCACGTTGCGATACGCGGCTGCGGCAGCCCGTGGCTTGCGCTGCTGCTCGAGAAACTCGCCCTTGCCCAGCAAGGCGGGCAGGAAATAGGAATCGATCTCCAGTGCGGCGATGATGGCTGCCCACTCCTGATCCGGCTGTCCGATCTCGCGATGGACACGGCCGACCGTCAGCTGGATCATCGGGTCGTGCGGCGCGCGCGCACGCGCTTGCAGCAGCAACGCCAACGCTGCCTGACTGTCGCCGCGCTGGAACGCGTGCACGCCCAGGCTGTAGAGCGCCTGCACATTGCCCGGATCCAGTGCCTGGACCTGCTTCCAGATCCGCTCGGCCTCCTGCCACCGGCCACCCGCAGCGGCGGCGCCGGCGGCATTCACCAAAGCGGGCAGTTGTGCGCTCACGAGCCTGTTCCTTCTTGCCGGATGGGCGCGTTCATTCTAGTCACCGCGGGCGACTTCACGCTGGGAAACCGGCAGCGGTCTCCCCGCCGCCTGGGCGGTGGCAAGCGTGGCAGTTGCCACCATCCCTCTGCGCGAGGCCCCTGCTGCATCCGTGCCGCACAAATCCCATCGATGCCTGTGCCCGGTGGCCGCGCCCAGGTCTAGGGCCGCGTACCGGCGGTTGCGGGTTTCAATTGGGCACCAGCGTCTGCGCCAGGTGCTCGACGTAGGCCTCGAACTCCTCGTGCTGCATGCGCGCCTGCTGGAGTTGCAGGTTCAGTTGCAGGAAACCGACGTAAGCGGTGTAGGTGAGGCGAGCGCGGTGCTGGGCGGCTTCGCGCGGCAGGCCGGCCTGGCGGAAGGAGGCGGTCAGATAGTCGAGGCGGCGCTTGGAAACGCGCTCGATGACCGGCTGCACGCTCGGATTGTCCTGCGCCTTGAGCAGGGCGCTGTAGATCACGTGCGACTGGTATTCGTGCGCGACCATCTGGAACAGCGCGCGCAGGCGTTCGCGCGGGTCGGGCATTTTCTCGAGGGCGCCGAACAGGGCTTCCTGCTCGACCGTTTCCCAGCGCTCCAGGGCGGCCTGCAGCAGGGCATCGCGCGAGGGGAAATGCCAGTAGAAACTGCCCTTGGTCACACCCAGGCGCCGTGCCAGGGGCTCGACCGCCACCGACGACACGCCGGATTCTGCGATCAGGTCGAGCGCGGCCTGGGCCCAGTCGTCTGCGCTCAGGCGGCCTTGGCGGTCGCCAGACCTGGAAGGGGAAGACGCGCCTGCGGCGCTGCGGGTCGATGCGGTCATCCGGTCAGTCTATCCATACGCAGGCGGCGGCGACAGTATCGAGTGCGCGGGACGACAGGCGTGGTCCGCCCGCTGCCGCCCGAGGCAACGTCCGCGCTGCAACGCACATTGACTTCAAACAAGCGTATGAACATACTCGGCCGTACGGAAACACTTGGGCGTGTGCCCCGCCTGAATCCAGGCGGGGCAAGGGCCGGCGGAAAGCGGGAAATTCCCGGCGCTGGACCGCAGCACAGCGAGACCGGTCCCGCAGCCGGGCGTCCCGCGCCACGGCCAGCCTGCCCCAAACCTGCCTGCCCCCAACCCGCGCTCCTCCAACCCGCGCTCCTCCAATCCCGCTCCACGCCGCACCCCATTACCACCGCTTCAGATCCCCGAAACCGCCCCGCCACACCGATCCCGCCGATCACCGGAGCCCTCCGATGAGCATCGCCATTCCGTTCCTCGTGCTTCTGCTGGCCGGCGCCTTCGCCGCCTACCATCGCCTGCGTCTGGCCTACTGGGCCGCGATCACCGTGACCCTGCTGGTCGCCTGCTGGCTGCTGGGCGCCAATCCGACGGCCACGATCATCGCAGCGCTGCTGGTGGCCGCGATCGCGCTGCCGCTGCTGATCGCCCCGGTGCGCAAGGCGCTGGTGACCGCGCCGCTGCTGAAGTTCTTCCGCAAGGTGCTGCCGCCGCTGTCGCAGACCGAGCGCATCGCGCTGGAAACCGGCTCGGTCGGCTTCGAGGGCGAGCTGTTCACCGGCGATCCCGACTGGAACAAGCTGCTCGACCAGCCCAGGCCCGCACTGACCGACGAGGAGCAGGCCTTCCTCGACGGCCCGGTCGAGGAGCTTTGCCGGATGACCAACGACTGGGAGATCACCCACGTCCACGCCGACCTGCCGCCCGAGCTGTGGGACTACATCAAGCGCAACCGCTTCTTCGGCATGATCATTCCCAAGGCCTATGGCGGCCTCGGGTTCTCGGCCCTGGCGCACCACAAGGTGATCCAGAAACTGTCCTCGGTCTCCAGCGTGGTCAGCTCGACGGTCGGCGTGCCCAACTCGCTGGGCCCGGGCGAACTGCTCAACCATTACGGCACCCAGGAGCAGAAGGACTACTACCTGCCGCGCCTGGCGGTCGGCGAGGAAGTGCCGTGCTTCGGCCTGACCGGCCCGTTCGCCGGCTCGGATGCGACCTCGATCCCCGACTACGGCATCGTCTGCAAGGGCGAGTGGAACGGCGCCAACGTGCTGGGCGTGCGCCTGACCTTCGACAAGCGCTACATCACCCTGGCGCCGGTGGCGACGCTGATCGGCCTGGCGTTCCGCATGTACGACCCCGACGGCCTGCTCGGCGCGACCGAGGACATCGGCATCACCCTGGCGCTGCTGCCGCGCGACACGCCCGGCGTGGATGTCGGCCGCCGCCACTTCCCGCTCAACTCGCCGTTCCAGAACGGCCCCATCCACGGCCGCGACGTGTTCATTCCGCTGAGCCAGCTGGTCGGCGGCCCGGACATGGCCGGCAAGGGCTGGAACATGCTCAACGAGTGCCTGGCGATCGGCCGCTCGATCACCCTGCCCTCCACCGCCAGCGGCGGCGCCAAGTTCGGCGCGGTGGTCACCGGCGCGTATGCGCGCATCCGCAAGCAGTTCGGCCTGTCGGTCGGCCGCTTCGAGGGCGTGGAGGAAGCGCTGGCGCGGATCGGCGGCAAGGCCTATGCGATCAGTGCGCTGTCGCAGGCCACGGCCGCGGCGGTCGACCGCGGCGACGTGCCGGCGGTGCCGTCTGCGATCGCCAAGTACCACTGCACGTCGATGGGCCGCGAGGTGGTCAGCGACGTCATGGACGTGATCGGCGGCAAGGGCATCATCCTGGGCCCGCGCAATTTCGCCGGCCGCAACTGGCAGGCCGCGCCGATCGGCATCACCGTCGAGGGCGCCAACATCATGACCCGCAGCCTGCTGATCTTCGGCCAGGGCGCGATCCTGTGCCATCCGTGGGTGATGAAGGAGATGAAGGCGGCGCAGGATCCCGACGAGAAGGCGGGCCTGGAGGAATTCGACCGCAACCTGTTCGGGCATATCGGCTTTGCGATCTCCAACGCCGTGCGCTCGATCTGGTTCGGCATCACCGGCGCGAAGATCGGCGCCGCGCCGGGCGATGCTTACACCCGTCGCTACTTCCGCAAGCTCGACCGTTACTCGGCCAACCTGGCGCTGATGGCCGACGTGTCGATGCTGATGCTGGGCGGCAAGCTGAAGTTCAAGGAATCGCTGTCGGGCCGCCTGGGCGATGTGCTGAGCCATGTCTACATGACCAGCGCGATGCTCAAGCGCTACCACGACG
>JAFAFY010000044.1 GCA_023423235.1 Pseudomonadota bacterium | reverse complement strand
CTGCTGCAGATCGAGGCCACCCAGGTGCCGGGCAAGGGCCAGCTGACCCTGACCGGCCAGCTCGGCGACGTGATGAAGGAGTCGGCGTCGGCGGCGATGTCGGTGGTGCGTGCACGGGCCGAGCGCCTGGGCATCGAGCTGGACTTCCTGCAGAAGCACGACATCCACGTGCACGTGCCAGACGGTGCGACGCCCAAGGACGGCCCGAGCGCGGGTATCGCGATGGCGACGACGCTGGTGTCGCTGCTGACGAAGATCCCGGTGCGCGCGGACGTGGCGATGACCGGCGAGATCACCCTGCGTGGCCGGGTGACGGCGATCGGCGGGCTCAAGGAAAAACTGCTGGCCGCGCTGCGCGGTGGCATCAAGACCGTGATCATCCCCGAGGAGAATCGCAAGGATCTGGCCGACATCCCGAAGAACGTTACCGAGGGCATGAAGATCGTGCCGGTGAAGTACATCGACGAGGTGCTGGATCTGGCGCTGGAGCGTCCGCTGCCCCCGCCGCCGGCGCCCAAGGGCGATACCGGCAAGGGCCGCGCGAAGGTGCTGCCAAAACCCGAAGGCAACAAGCGTTCACGCGTGAAGCACTGAGGCACTTCGTCATCCGGCGCGCCATGTGCGCCGGATCGTCTGCTTGATCGCCTGCCGGATCGATGAAGCCGTCGCTGCGCTGCAGTGGCGGCTTTTTCGTTGCGATCCGCAGGTTGCAGGCAGCCCGGATTCCACGCATGCGACGCGGCGCGCAATGCACGCCGCTGTGATTGCCTGCTAGCCGCGCGGGCGCAACAGCACGAGCACCGCGCCGGTGCCGCCCTGCGCGCCGGGCGCGGTATGGAAGGCGAGCACGTCCGCGCGCTGGCGCAGCAGGCGGTCGACCAGGTTCTTCAGGATCGGCGCGTCGGGCGAGGAGTTGAGCCCCTTGCCGTGGACGATGCGCACGCAGCCCACGCCGGCATCCACCGCGTCGCGCAGGAACAGCCGCAGCAGTGCCGTGGCCTGCGCGGCATCGCTGTGATGCAGGTCCAGTTCCTCCTGCGCGGCGTATTCGCCGCGGCCCAGGCGTCGCAGCACGCGGCCGGGCACTTCGTCGCGGCGGTACTGCATGCTGTCGCCAGCCTGCAGCAGCGGGCCATCAAGCAGTTGCCGGAACTCGCTGCGGGCCTCGGCGTGGTCGCGTTCGGCCATGCGCGTGCTCGGTTTCGGCGGCCGGGCGCGCGGCGGCTCCGGCGCTGCGGGCAGTTCGCGGACCTGGCCGATCGCCGCGCGGAACAGCGCCGCGTCATCGTCGGCGTCGATGTCCTGGGGCGGTTCGGGTGCGCGGCGCCGGCTCATGGCGCAAGCCTAGCCTGATCGCCTGCGCGCTGCAGCGTGAAGCGTGGATCGCGACATCGCGACATCGGTGCAGGCGCGCGATGGCGCAAACGGGTGGGGCGCATGCGACCCATCCGGTATCATGCGTGGATCGTCCCTCGACACCCGGATCCAGCAGAACGATTCATGCGCGTACTGGTCAGCAACGATGATGGCGTCGACGCGCCCGGTATCCGGATACTCGCCCAGGGCCTGCGCGATGCCGGTCACGAAGTGCTGGTGGTGGCGCCCGATCGCGACCGCTCCGGCGCAAGCAATTCGCTGACGCTCGACATGCCGCTGCAGGTGGTGCAGGTCGACGACTGCACCTGGCGCGTGCATGGCACCCCGACCGACAGCGTGCACGTGGCGATCACCGGCCTGCTCGATCGCGAGCCCGACATCGTGGTCTCGGGCATCAACAACACCGCCAACCTCGGCGACGACGTCATCTACTCGGGCACCGTGGCCGCGGCGATGGAAGGGCGCTTCCTCGGCCTGCCTGCGGTGGCGATGTCGCTGGTGACCGAGAACCACGTCGGCCGCCACTACGAGACCGCCGCGCGCGCGGCCGTGGAGATCGTTGCCCGGCTCAAGGCCGATCCGCTGCCGGCCAACACCATCCTCAACGTCAACGTGCCCGACGTACCGTGGGAGGAACTGGAAGGCTTCGAGGTGACGCGCCTGGGCAACCGCCATCGCGCCGAACCCTGCACTTCGATCGACGACCCGCGCGGCCGCACCTGGTGGTTCATCGGCGCCGCTGGCCCCGAGCAGGACGCCGGACCGGGCACCGATTTCCACGCCGTGCGTACCCGCCACATCGCGATCTCGCCGATCCACGTCGACCTGACCCGGTACCAGGCGTTGGAACACGTGGCCAGTTGGGTCGACGGGCTGGAAGCCGGCCTCAAGGCGACCCGGCCATGATGGCGCGGCTGCGCCTGCAACCCGAAGCGGTCGGCATGGGCATGACCTCGCAGCGGGTGCGCGACCGCCTGATCGAGCGCCTGCGCGACGGTGCGCATCCCGGCGGCGGCATTTCCGACGAGCGCGTGCTCAATGCCATCCGCACCGTGCCGCGGCACCTGTTCGTCGACGAGGCGCTGGCCACACGCGCCTACGAGGACACCGCGCTGCCGATCGGCCACGGCCAGACGATCTCCCAGCCGTGGGTGGTGGCGCGCATGACCGAGGCGCTGCTGGCCGACGGCATTCCCGGCCGGGTGCTGGAGGTCGGCACCGGCTCCGGCTACCAGGCGACCATCCTGGCGGCGCTCGGCATCGAGGTGCACACGGTCGAGCGCATCGGCGAGCTGCTGCGCGTGGCCCGCAAGCGCTTCCGCTCGCTCGGCCTCAACGTGCGCAGCAAGCATGACGACGGCCGCATCGGCTGGCCCGAGAACGGCCCGTTCGATGGCATCATCGTCACCGCCGCGGGCCCGGCGCTGGTCGAGGCTCTGACCGCGCAATTGGCGCCGGGCGGTACCCTGGTCGCGCCGGTCGGCACGCCGGGTGCGCAGCGGCTGCTGGTGCTGCGCAAGCAGGCGGATGGCCAGTTGGTACAGCAGGATGTCGCCGCGGTCGCGTTCGTGCCGTTGCTGTCGGGATTCATCGATTGATGCGCCGCGCGCGTCCAGGATTCATCGGCGGTTGGACGGCCGGCGGTCATCGTCGTTGCGCGTCGCGTTTGCCCGATGCGCGGATGCCGCGCTTGCCCGGGTCGCGCACCGATGCGTGCGCGCCAGGGCTGCCGCCTTGCGCCGGTGACGTGCACGATGGCGGGGGTTGGGTAGGATTGTGGGTCGGACGGATGGAGTTGTACGCATGAGGATTCTGCTGTTGTTGCTGTCGGTCGTGCTGCTTGCCGCATGCGGCACCAGCCGCGTCGTGCGCGAGGGGGGGACAACGACGTCCGCGTCGGCCTCGACGCCGCGCCCCGGGCAGACGGTGACCGTACAGCGCGGCGACACCGTCTATCGCCTGGCCACCAGCAACGGCATCAGCCCGCTGGACCTGGCGATGTGGAACAACATCCGCGCGCCGTACACCATCTATCCCGGCCAGCGCCTGCGCCTGTATCCGGGCGGCGGAAGCGGCGGCACGGCTGCTGCCACGCCGTCGCGTCCCGCCACCGGCAGCGCCCCGGTGCGTCCGACCCAGAGCCCGCCGCAGGCCCCGGCGCCGGCTCCGGCGAGCAGCCCCTTCCGCTGGCAGTGGCCGACCGACGGCCAGGTCATCGGCCGCTTCACCGCGGGCGAGCCGACCAAGCAGGGCGTCGACATCGCCGGTACCGGCGGCCAGCCGGTGCGCGCCGCCGCCGCGGGCGTCGTGGTCTATTCCGGCTCGGGCCTGGTGGGTTACGGCGAGCTGATCATCGTCAAGCACGACGACAACTGGCTGTCGGCCTACGGCCACAACCGCACGCGCCGGGTCAACGAAGGCGAGCGCGTCAGCGCCGGCCAGCAGATCGCCGAGATGGGCCGCACCGGTGCCGCCCGCGACATGCTGCACTTCGAGATCCGCTTCAACGGCAAGCCGGTCGACCCGCTGGCGTACCTCCCCGCGCGTTGAGGTTTCCCGCACCGGCGGGTGCGGATCCCCGGCCCGGCGCAGCACGCCGGGCGCTCACCGTCGCGCCGCCCAGTGGGCGGCAAGCCGCGCCGGTTCGCCCGCGACAACGGCAAACCGGTCGACCCGCTGGCGTATCTCCCCGCGCGTCGAGGTATTCCGCACCGGCGGGTGCGGATCCCCGGCCCGGCGCGGTACGCCGGGCGCTTGCCGTCGCGCCGTCCCGCGGGATACTCGTGAAGCTGGCGGCATGACATGCGCCTGAGCCTGCGTCTGGCCGGACCCGACGATCTCGACGCGCTGCTGCGGGTCGAGCGCGGCCTGTTCGACCATCCGGTCGATGCCGCGTGCAGCGCCGAATTCCTGTCCGACCCGCGTCATCATCTGGCGCTGGCGTTCATGGGCGAGCGGATCGTCGGCATGGCCTCCGCAGTCCACTACCTGCATCCGGACCAGCAGCCGCTGCTGTTCATCAACGAGGTCGGCGTGCTGCCCGGGCACCAGGGGCAGGGCATTGCCCGTCGCCTCGTGGCCCTGCTGTGCGCGCATGGCAGGCGCCTTGGGTGCAGCGAGGCGTGGGTTGCGACCGAACCCGACAACCTCGCGGCCAGGCGCGCCTACGCCGCGGCCGGCGGGGTGGAGGCAGATGCGCCGTTCGTGATGGTCAATTTCAGGCTCGGCGACGGCGACTGAGCAGCGGCCACCAAGGCCAAGGTCATTGCGCGTCGAGGATGAAGGCCGCGACCACGCGCCTGCCCTCGCCGGCCAGCACGTTGAAGGTGCGGGCGGCGGCGGCGTTGGTCATCGCTTCCAGGCCGATGCCCTGCGCCAGGCAGCGGGCCAGGGTGG
Source organism: Pseudomonadota bacterium (assembly GCA_023423235.1). Lineage (GTDB taxonomy): Bacteria > Pseudomonadota > Gammaproteobacteria > Xanthomonadales > Xanthomonadaceae > Luteimonas. The sequence continues at coordinate 1,642 of JAFAFY010000044.1, read as the reverse complement.
CCGGCGGCGGGAATCCCTGGCGGGCGCCGGTGCCCAGCAGCACCACTTCCGGCTGCAGTGCCAGCACCGGGTCCAGCGCCTCGGGCGAAAGGGTGCGTACGTCCCGCGCAGCCCAGTCCTCGACCAGGTGGCTGGGGGCGATGATGAAGCTGGCGGTCAGGGTGCGGTCGTTGACCAGGGCGCTGGCGCCGTCGGCGCCGCGCAGCACATAGTCGAAATCAGGCTGTTCGAGGACCAGCTGGACCACGTCGGCCTCAGGCCCGCGGCAGCACGATCTGGCGGCGGTCGGTGCTCTGGCGGTACAGCACCGCGACATGGCCGATGCGCTGCACCAGCGCGGCGCGGGTGCGCTCGACCAGCGTGGCGATCATCGCGTCGCGCTCGTCGCGGTCGCTGGCGCCGACCTTGATCTTGATCAGCTCGTGGTGTTCCAGGGCGCCGTCGATCTCGGCCACCAGCGCGTCGGTGATGCCTTTCCCGCCGACCTGCAGCATGGCCTTGATCCCGTGTGCCTGGCCGCGCAGAAACCGGATCTGGGCAGCGGTCAGGGCATTACTCATGGATGAACCGGTCGCAGGAAGGGAAACGACGGGCAGGATATCATGGCCGTCCCGGGTACCCCCGGTCCGACGCATTCCGAGCCCACCGATGGCCTCCCGCAGCAAAAGCAGCCAGCGCTGGCTGAAGGAACATTTCTCCGATCCGTTCGTGAAGAAGGCCCAGGCCGAGGGCCTGCGCTCGCGCGCGGCCTACAAGCTGGAGGAACTGGTCGAGCGCGATCGTCTGCTCAAGCCGGGCATGACCGTGGTCGATCTGGGCGCCGCCCCCGGCGGCTGGTCGCAGTGGGTGCGCCAGGCGATGGGCGACAGCGGCCGGGTCATCGCGCTCGACATCCTGGAGATGCCGTCGCTGGCGGGGGTCGAGTTCCTTCACGGCGATTTCCGCGAGGATGCGGTCCTCTCGGCGCTCGAGGCCACGCTTGGCGGCCAGCAGGTCGACCTTGTGTTGTCGGACATGGCCCCCAACAAGAGTGGTATCGACGCGGTGGATCAGCCGCGCGCGATGCATCTGGCGGAGCTTGCGATGGCGTTCGCCGACCACCATCTGCGGCCCGGCGGCACGTTCCTGATCAAGTTGTTCCAGGGCACCGATTTCGATGCCTACGTGCGGGAGCTGCGCCGGCGCTACACCCGGCTGGCGATCCGCAAGCCGGCCGCCTCGCGGCAGCGTTCGCCGGAAGTCTATGCGCTGGCCCAAGGCAAGCTGGCGACGATGAAGTAGCATGGCCCCACGTCAACGAGAACCCCGAAACATGAACGATCTGGTCAAGAATCTGCTGCTCTGGGTCGTGGTCGCCGTCGTGCTGATGGTGATCTTCCAGAGCTTCAGCCCCAAAACCGGTGCGGGCACGCAGGATGTCCAGTACTCGCAGTTCATGGAGCAGGTCCGCCGCGACCAGATCAGCTCGGTGCACATCTCCGAGGACGAGCGCACCATCCAGTTCCAGACCAAGGGTGGCCAGTCGGGCACGGTGATCGCGCCGCGCCGCGACGACCGCATGATCGACGACCTGATGAACCACAACGTCGCGATCGACCAGGAACGCCCGTCGAGCGGCATCTCCTTCGGCTACATCCTGCTC
>JAFAFY010000028.1 GCA_023423235.1 Pseudomonadota bacterium | reverse complement strand
TCAAGGCGACCGAGGGCCCGAAGCTGGCGGCCGCGCTGGAGCAGCACGTGCGCGAGTACGAGGTCGACATCATGAACCTGCAGCGCGCCAGCAGGCTGGTACCCGCAGGCGACGATGGCCTGATCACCGTCGAACTGGAGAACGGTGCTGCGCTGAAGTCCAGGACCGTGGTGCTTTCGACCGGCGCGCGCTGGCGGCAGATGGGCGTGCCCGGCGAGGACCGGTACCGCAACAAGGGCGTGGCCTATTGCCCGCACTGCGACGGCCCGCTGTTCAAGGGCAAGCGCGTGGCGGTGATCGGCGGCGGCAATTCGGGCGTGGAGGCGGCGATCGATCTGGCCGGCATCGCCGCCCACGTCACCCTGATCGAGTACGACGCGCAGCTGCGCGCCGACGAGGTGCTGCAGCGCAAGCTGCGCAGCCTGGCCAACGTGCGGGTGATCACCAGCGCGCAGACCACCGAGGTGCTGGGCGACGGCAACCGGGTCAATGGCCTGGTCTACAAGGACCGCGTCGGTGGTGACAGCCACCGGATCGAGCTGGAGGGCGTGTTCGTGCAGATCGGCCTGCTGCCCAATACCGAATGGCTCAAGGGCACGGTCGAGCTCTCCCCACGCGGCGAGATCGTGGTCGACGCGCGCGGCCAGACCTCGGTGCCGGGCGTGTTCGCCGCCGGCGACGCCACCACCGTGCCGTACAAGCAGATCGTCATCGCCATGGGCGAGGGCTCGAAGGCGGCGCTGGGCGCATTCGACCACTTGATCCGCACCTCGGCCCCGGCGCCGGCCGAAACCGAGGCCGCGTGAGCGGACGACGCGCCGCCCGCCCCCGCAACAGCTGCCGGCGCCTGATGCCGGCAGCTGCGTCCGCGCGTCCGGAGCGCCGCCGGTGAACCTGCGCGACCTGAAGTATTTCGTCGCGCTGGCCGACCACCGCCACTTCGGTCGCGCCGCCGCGGCCTGCTTCGTCAGCCAGCCCACGCTGTCGACCCAGATCCGCAAGCTGGAGGAAGAACTCGGCGCGCCGCTGGTCGAACGCGCGCCGCGCAAGGTCATGCTGACCCCGACCGGCGCGCTGGTGGCCGAGCGCGCGCGCCGGATCATCGGCGACATCGAACAGATGAAGGAGGTCGCGCGCGGCAACCGCGACCCCGAGGCTGGCACGCTGCGGCTGGGCATGTTCCCGACCCTCGGCCCCTACCTGCTGCCGCACGTGGTGCCGGCGATCCGCGCGCGCTTTCCGCAACTGGAACTGCTGCTGATCGAGGAGAAAAGCGACGTGCTGCTGGCGCAACTGCGCGAAGGCCGGCTGGACGCGGCGCTGCTGGCGCTGCCGGTGCACGACGAGCACCTGCATGTCGAGCCGCTGTTCGAGGAACCCTTCGTGCTGGCGGTGCCCGAGCACCACCCGCTGGCCAGCCGCGACACCCTGCACCTGGCCGACCTCGGCGAGCAGCGCCTGCTGCTGCTCGAGGACGGCCATTGCCTGCGCGACCAGGCGCTGGATGTCTGCCACCTGGCAGGCGCCAGCGAGAAATCCGGTTTCCAGGCCACCAGCCTGGAAACCCTGCGGCAGATGGTGGCCGCCAATGTCGGCGTGACCCTGCTGCCGATGCTGGCGGTGCAGCCGCCGGTGGCGCAGTCGCCCGACATCCGCCTGGTGGGCTTTGCCGACGATCCGCCGCCGAGCCGGCACATCGCCATGGTCTGGCGCCGGAGTTCGGCGATGTCGGGGTTCCTGGCCAGCGTGGCCGCGTTGCTGCGCGAGCTGCCGCCGGACCTGCTGCGCCTGCCCGCCCGCGGCTGAGAGCCCGAGAAAAACACGCCTGCCTGCTGCGACCGCCGCCAGACGCCCTCGACTGCGTTGCCCTGCGCCTTGTCGAGGGCGCCTGGCGACGGTCTCGCGACAGCATTCAATTTTTTCTCAGGCTCTGACCCGTCGCGCGCCGGCCGCGATCGCGGCACAATCCGTCCAAGCGGCGCACGGCGCCGCTTTTCTTTGCACCTGCCCGTCCTTGCATCCACCAGGAGACCCCGATGTCCTCGCAATCCCAGAGCGGCCTGCCGCCGTCCAACGCCCCTGCCATCCGTATTTCCGCGCACGATCTCGCGCGCCTGGAGGCGATGCTCGAGGCGCCGGCACTGCGCGGCAATCCCGCGGCGGCCGCGCTGCAGCGCGAACTCGACCGCGCCGACGTGCTGCCGCAACGCGAGGTCCCGGCCGACGTCGTCGGCATGCATGCCAGCGTCGAATGCGTCGACGAGCACGACGGCTCCCACCACACCCTGACCCTGGTCTACCCGCACGAGGCCGATGTCGACAGCGGGCGCGTGTCCGTGCTGGCGCCAGTGGGCAGCGCCCTGCTCGGCCTCTCGGTCGGCCAGCAGATCGACTGGCCAGGCAGCGGCGGACGCACGCTGCGCCTGCGGGTTACTGCGGTGACGCCGCCGACGGCGTGATCGTGTGCCGCGGCGCGCGGCCATCGCGCGCCCCATCATCCGGGATGATCCCCATCGCGGCAGCGCCCTGCACCGGCCGCGGATGCCGCAGCTACAGCGTCAATCCCACCGGACAGGCCACGCCGGTCCCGCCCAGCCCGCAGTACCCGCCGGGATGCTTGTGCAGGTACTGCTGGTGTTCGTCCTCGGCGTAGTAGAACGGCGGCGCCTCGGCGCGCAGCTCGGTGGTGATCGCCGGCAGCCCGGCGGCCTGCAGCCGGGCCTGGTAGGCATCGCGGCTGCGCGTGGCCAGCGCGAACTGGCCGGGCGTGGTGCAGTACAGCGCCGAGCGGTACTGGGTGCCGACGTCGTTGCCCTGGCGCATGCCCTGGGTCGGGTCGTGGTTTTCCCAGAAGGTCTGCAACAGGGTCTCGAACGCGACCTCGGCCGGATCGAAGACCACCAGCACGACCTCGGCATGGCCGGTCTGGCCGGAACAGACCTCGCGATAGGTCGGGTTCGGGGTCACGCCGCCGGCGTAGCCGACCGCGGTGGTCACCACGCCGGGCAGCGACCAGAACTTGCGCTCGGCGCCCCAGAAGCAGCCCATGCCGAACTGCACGCGCTCGAACCCATCGAAATCGCCGCGCAGCGGGCGGCCATTGACCGCATGCACGTTGTGCAGCGGCAGCGGCGCCTCGCGCCCGGGCAAGGCGTCCTGCGGCCGCGGCAGCCGCTGTTTCCACGCTCCGATCCCCGACATGGCGGTCTCCTGCATCGCGCGCAATCGCGTCCTGCCAGCATGCGGGCAGCCACCGCCACTTCAAGGCCGCGTGGCGTTTCCGGCCTATCGAGCGGCCCTGCGCCCGCGCCTCAGCTGAAAATCGCCGGCGCCACCTGCACGCAATTGCGCCCCTGTCGTTTGGCGGCATAAAGCGCCTTGTCGGCGCGGGCGATGGTCTCGGCCGGCGTGCTCTCGCCCGCGTGCCGGGTGGCGATGCCGGCGCTGACCGTCAGGCGCACCGGCTGTCCCTCGTGCTGCACCGCCAGGGCCTCGACCGCCGCGCGCAAGCGCTCGCCGACGACCCGGGCCGCGGCGCCGTCGAGGCCAGGCAGTACCACGATGAACTCCTCGCCGCCGTAGCGCCCCAGCACCCCGTCCTCGGGCAGCGCGTCGCGCAGCGCGCGCGAGACCTGGCGCAGGCAGTCGTCGCCGCAGGCGTGGCCGAAGCGGTCGTTGACCCGCTTGAAATGGTCCAGGTCGACGAACAGGACCGAGATCGGCACGCCCTCGCGCGCTGCCCGGGCGAACGCGCGCTCGATCCAGTGGTCGACCGCTCGCCGGTTCATGCTGCCGGTCAGCGCATCCATCTCGGCGGTCCGGCGCAGCCGGATCGCAGTGACCGCCTGTTCCACATGCAGGTGGGTGACGCGCAGCAGTTCGCTGGCGATCGCCATCTCTTCGCTGCTGAAACCCTCGCCGCCGGCACGGCGCAACAGCAGCGCGCCCCAGCCAGGGGCACGGATCGGCAGCGGCAACAATGCCTCGATCGCGCCCTCCGGCGCACCGGCCACCCGGCCGGCCGGTTGCTGCAGCGCAAGGCCGCCCGCCGCCTGGCGACGCAGGTTCAGGCCCCGGCGCTGCAGCTCCTGGGCCACGTCGGCCAGGGTCTCCGGCGGCTCCGCCAGCAGATGGTCCCGGCCATGGAAGCCGTGCGCCGCCGCGACGCAGGAATCGCAGGGCACCAGCGGCAACAGGTGCTCGATCAGCAGCCGCAGCCCGCGCACCGGGATGTCGCCGGCGTCGGCGCCGGCCAGATGCGTCTGCAAGGTACTGGACAGGTCGGCGCGCGCCGCCTCCCAGCGCATGCGGCGCTCGGTCTCCACACGCGCCAGGCGGTCGCGATCGCGCTGGTCGCGGTAATCGGCGATGCGTCCGATCAATCCCATGCCCAGCGTCAGGGCGAACACCACCGCCGGGCCCTGGTAGAGCAGGTGCAGCATCGGTGTGTTGGCGACCCAGCCACGACTCGCGGCCGCCGCCCACAGCCCGGTGGCCAGGTACACCAGGCAAGCCGAGAGCAGCAGCCAGGCCAGCGGCAGGCGCCGGCGGACGGCGTCGGCCAGCAGCACCAGTCCGGCCAGCACGGCAGCCATCCAGACGGCGGGGATCAATGCCCGCAGCGGCGCATCCGCCAGCGGCAGGTTCAACAGGCACAGCAGCACCAGGACACCGAGCCCGACCGTCGCCACGCGCAGCGCGCGACCGAGCCGGGGAGGCGCACCCTGCGGAAACACATAGGTGCAGATGGCCCACAGCAGGCCCCCGCTGTAGAGCAGGCTCAACGCCAGGATCCCCTGCAGGCCCCAGCGGCCGAACACACGCAGGCCGGGCAGGCCGTACAAATGCCCGTTGAGCGCCAGCAGCAGCAGGAACAGCGCCACGATGAAACCGAACAGGCCTAAGAACCTGTTCACGATCTTTTCAGATCAGTGCAGACTGTGCGGATGCGCAAGAGACAATATCCAAGCGACACGACTCGTGAACAGTTCGAGCAGATCCTTCCGATCCTGGAACAGGCGCGCAAGCGCACCAAGCCCCGCAGCGTAGACCTGTATGAAGTGTGGTGTGCCGTGCTTTACCTGTTGCGCACCGGATGCCAATGG
>JAFAFY010000009.1 GCA_023423235.1 Pseudomonadota bacterium | reverse complement strand
CAGGCCGTATACGAAGCAGATTGCCGCGAGCATGCCGTCGATGTTCGGCGGCTGGCCGCTGGTGTCCGCCGCGGCCGCGATCACCGCCTCGACGTGGCGCATTTCCGGCGTGCCGGCGCGGTGTGCGCGCAACATCGCCAACACCTCGGATGCGCGCGGGTCGCCGCCGGGATACAGCACGTGCCGGAAACCGGGCAGGTCCTCGCCGCGCTGCCAGCGCTCGGCGATGAACGCGGCGGGCGAGGGCGCATCCAGCGCATCGCGCAGCAGGGCGTAGGCGCGCGCGGTGGCGCCGCCGTGGCGCGGACCCGACAGCGCGGCAAGCCCGGCGCACACGGTGGCGTGCAGGGGCGCGCCGGTCGAGGCGACCACGCGCGCGGCGAATGCGGAGACGTTGAGTTCGTGGTCGGCGCACAGCACCAGCGCGGCGCGCACCAGCTCGGCGAACACCGCGTCGCCGGGCTGCCAGTGGTCGGCCAGCAGCCGGTGCACGGCGCGCGCATCGGGGCGGCCGGCGACCAGCAGCGCCGCGTTCTGGCGCAGCAGGGTGGCGGCGATTTCGCGGCGCATCGGCAGCGCCGCGCTCAGCGACTGGCGCTGCTCCAGGGCCAGCAGCGGGATCGCGGCCATCGCGCGCTCCAGTGGCGGCAAGGTGGCATCGGTGGCGATGGCGGCGACCCGCGCCGGCCAGTCCGATGGTGCGGATTCGAAGGGGTCCTGATCGCCGCAGTCCCACAGCAGGCGCGCCGCATCTTCCAGGCTGGCGCCCGCGCGCACCATCGCCACCGCAGACTGGCCGCGGTAGTACGGGCTGTCGGGCCGGATCAGCGAGATCCGCGTCTCCATCACCGGCAGGCCGCGATCCAGGCTCTGCGCCGCGCCACGTTCGGCGCCGCGGCCAGCGCGCTTGCGCTGGGCCAGGCGCTCCACATCCTGGCGCAGGTAGACACGGCTGCGGTGGTCGGCGCCGGGGCGCGATTCCAGCAGGCCGCGGCTGACGTAGGCGTACAGCGTCGAGGTGCTGATGCCCAGCAGGGCGCAGGCCTCGCTGGCGGCAAGCAGGTCGGAGTCGGGCGGGCTGGACATCGGGAAATGTTGATTGATTCGATCAAGATTGATCAACCAGTCCGATGGTGCCAGATTACCGGCCATCGCGGAACACCGCACGGCAGGCGCCGTCGCCGCACGCACCAGGAGCCCAGCATGACCGACCCGACCGCCACCGCCCCCGTATCCGCGGGCGCCCGCTTCCGCGCCGCGCTTGCCGAGGAAGCGCCGCTGCAGGTGATGGGCGCGATCACCGCCTACGCCGGCCTGATGGCCAAGCGCACCGGCTACAGGGCGCTGTACCTGTCCGGCGGCGGCGTCGCCGCCAACTCGCTGGGCATGCCGGACCTGGGCATCAGCACGATGGAGGATGTCCTCACCGACGCCCGCCGCATCGTCGATGCCACCGGCATGCCGCTGCTGGTCGATATCGATACCGGCTGGGGTGGCGCGTTCAACATCGCCCGCACGATCCGCGCCTTCGAGCGCGTCGGCGTGGCGGCGGTGCACATGGAGGACCAGGTCGGCCAGAAGCGCTGCGGCCACCGGCCCGGCAAGGAAGTGGTCAGCAAGGCGGAGATGGTGGACCGGGTCAAGGCCGCGGTCGATGCCCGCACCGATCCCGGGTTCGTCATCATGGCGCGTACCGATGCCGGCGCCACCGAGGGCATCGACAGCGCGATCGAGCGCGCGGTGGCCTACGTCGAGGCGGGCGCGGACATGATCTTCCCCGAGGCGATGAACAGCCTCGACGACTATCGCCGCTTCAAGGCCGCGGTGCAGGTGCCGATCCTCGCCAACCTGACCGAGTTCGGCGCCACGCCGTTCTTCACCACCGACGAGTTGCGCGAGGCAGGCGTCGACATCGCGCTGTACTGCTGCGGCGCGTACCGGGCGATGAACAAGGCGGCGCTGCACTTCTATGAGACCGTGCGCCGCGAGGGCACCCAGAAGAACATCGTCGACACGCTGCAGACGCGCGCCGAGCTCTACGACTTTCTCGGCTATCACGCCTACGAGGACAAGCTCGACGCGCTGTTCGCGGTCGACAAGTGATTTTCCTGCCACGGATTCCGCGGCCAGCCGCGGATACGGCAACAACGAATCGATGCGCTTAATCCGTGTCCGCCCGCGTCGATCCGCGGCGACATGCTTCTGAAGGGAGAGACCACATGAGCGAGACCACCGCCCCGGCCTTCAAGCCGAAGAAATCCGTCGCCCTGAGCGGCACCGCCGCCGGCAACACCGCGCTGTGCACCGTCGGCCGCAGCGGCAACGACCTGCACTACCGCGGTTACGACATCCTCGACCTGGCGCGGACCAGCGAGTTCGAGGAGATCGCCTACCTGCTGGTGCACGGCAAGCTGCCGACCGAAGCGGAGCTGCGCGGCTACAAGGCCAAGCTGAAGTCCCTGCGCGGTATCCCCGCGGCGGTCAAGGCCGCGCTGGAGGAACTGCCGCCGTCGGCGCACCCGATGGACGTGATGCGTACCGGCGTCTCGGTGCTGGGCTGCGTGCAGCCGGAGAAGGACGACCACAACCACCCCGGCGCGCGCGACATCGCCGACAAGCTGATGGCCAGCCTCGGTTCGATGCTGCTGTACTGGTA
>JAFAFY010000003.1 GCA_023423235.1 Pseudomonadota bacterium | reverse complement strand
ATGTCCCAGCCGCCGAAATCGACCATGCGGGCACCAAGCGCACGGTGCGCTGCGTTGAGGATCGTCTTCTGGGTCATCGGCCGGCTCGTGTTCGGGAAGCCGGCATTATCGCAGAGCACCGGCCGTGGCCGGCATCCGTACGGGTTGCGTTGCGCGACGCCCGCGCGATCAGGTGCCGGCGGGGTGCACCGGTCGTGCTGCGGGCTCGACGTGCAGGTTGACGCCGTCGGTGCCGACGATCCGCACCGGCGCGCCGACGGCCAGGTCCGGCCCTTCGACCACCCAGAACGCATCGCCGATCTTGACCCGGCCGCGGCCGGCAATGATCGCCTGTTCCAGCGGCACCACACGGCCGATGTGCTGCGCGGCGCGGCGGTTGAGCGTGGGATGGTCGCCCTGCGGTTCGCGCCCGCGGAACCAGCGGCGGTAGACCAGGATGGACACGAAGCTCAGCACCACGAACAGCGCCACCTGGGTGAGGATGCTCAGTCCCGGCGCCACCAGCACGATGACGAACACCGCGGCCGCGGCAAAGCCCATCCACAACATGAAGGCGCCCGGCGCCAGGGTCTCGGCGGCCATCAGCAGCAGGGCCAGCGCGCCCCAGCTCACGACATCCCAGCGCAGCCAGTCCATGTCAGCCCCCTGCGCGCGGATTGACGCGCGGCGGCGCGGCGGCACGCGAGCCCAGCGCTTCCCTGGCCAGCTCGCCGATGCCGGCGATCGAGCCGATGATGCCGCTGGTCTCCATCGGCATCAGTACGAACTTCTGGTTGGGCGCGGTCGCCAGCTTCTCGAATGCCTCGACGTACTTCTGCGCGACGAAGTAGTTGATCGCCTGCACGTCGCCCTCGGCGATCGCCGCCGACACCATCTGGGTGGCGCGGGCCTCGGCCTCGGCCAGACGTTCGCGGGCCTCGGCCTCGCGGAACGCGGCTTCCTTCTGGCCCTCGGCCTGCAGGATCGCCGCCTGCTTGTCGCCCTCCGCGCGCAGGATTTCCGACTGCCGGTGGCCCTCGGCTTCCAGGATCACCGCGCGGCGGTCGCGCTCGGCCTTCATCTGCCGGGCCATGGAATCGACCAGGTCGCGCGGCGGCTGGATGTCGCGGATCTCGATGCGCGTGACCTTGATGCCCCAGGGGTTGGTGGCATGGTCGACGACGTTGAGCAGCTGCGCGTTGATGGTCTCGCGGTTGCTCAGGGATTCGTCGAGGTCCATCGAGCCGATCACGGTACGGATGTTCGTCTGTACCAGCGCGATGGTGGCGATCTCCAGGTTCGAGACCTCGTAGGCGGCCTTGGCCGCGTCCAGCACCTGGAAGAACACCACGCCGTCCACGCGCACCACCGCGTTGTCCTTGGTGATGACGTCCTGGCTGGGCACGTCGAGCACCTGCTCCATCATGTTGATCTTGCGGCCGACGCCATAGACGATCGGCACCAGGAAGTGCAGCCCCGGTGTCATCGAGTGGGTGTACTTGCCGAAGCGCTCGACGGTCCACTCATAGCCCTGCGGCACCATGCGCACGGTCTTGAACAGCACGATGACGCCGGCCAGCGCCAGCACCACTGCCAGAAACAGTCCTGTACCCATGTCCCTCTCCCTGCTGCGGATGCGTACCCCAGTATAGGGCGCGTGTTCGCGCGGCCATCACCCGGCCGCGACGCCCATGCAAACGCGCCGCGGCGGCCGCGGCGCGCTGGACACGGTGGATCGCGGCGCGACGCGCGCTAGCGTGTCGCCGGTTCCACCCACTGGGCGAATACCGCATCGATCTCGGCGTCGCTGACCGCGCCGCCGTCCTGGACCTTCTGCGCCTGCTCGAAGAGCGGAATGATCAGCGCCATGCCGTCGACCCTGGTCTTGAGATGCAGGCCCGCCGGGTCGGCCAGCCGCGCCGCCCAGCGCGCGCGCACCCGCGCCCAATAGCCCTGGGTCGCCTCCCAGTAGGCGATGGCAGGGGCGAAATCGATCGCATCGGTCCGGCGGTAATCGTTGAAACCGAACTCGCGCGCGATGGCGCCGGTGACGTTGCCGTCGGCGTCGCGGATCGCCTTGGTGTTGTCCTGCTCGTGGGTCCAGCCGGCGGGCACGATGGTGTGGCGGTTGATGGCGCCCACCGCGTTGTAGTCGCTGCGCCTGGTGTGCTCGCGCCGCGGCAGCGGGCGGTAGCCGGGATCGGAGGTCCAGGTGGAGATGCCGTTGACGTGGGTCCAGTGGCCGGTGCCGCAGTAGCGCGGCGCGTCGCTGACCTCGTAGACGCACTGGGTCCAGGAACCGGGGACGCGATCGGCCGGAATGTCGCGCAGGCGCCAGGTCTGGTCCGAGGTGAACTCCCAACGCTGCGGGGCCTGGTATTCCCAGTCCTGGCGCCAGTGCTTGGTGACGTGCCCACTTTTGACATCCAGCAGCAGGTGCTGCAGCACCACGCGCGTGGGCGTGTCCTCGACGACGATGACGATCTCGTCACCGCCGCTGCGCTGCGGCTCGGCGCGGGTGTAGCCGGGGGCGAGCAGCACGGTTTCATCGAAGGCGAAGCCGATGGTGTATTCGCCCTGCATCGCGAGGATGGCCTGGCGGTCGGCGGCGGGGTCGGCGGCGGGCGTGGTGGCCGTCGCAGTGCCGGTGGCCAGCAGTGCGAGCAGGGCCACGGCGGTGGCGTGCGGTGTCATGGAAGCGTCCTCTCTGGGTGTCGTGACGATCCCGCGCTTGCGCGGGGTCGCGGGGTGGAACAGGAATGGATGGCATTGCGACCGCCGTTGCGGCCGATCGATCCGAAGCGATGGACAGGCGTCGGACGGACCCTCGTGCTCAGGACCCGGCACCACGGCGCATCCGCGGAGCTGCCACGGCGCCAAGTCGGATCGGTGCATATGCCGCCGGGGACGTGTCGCGCGCGGGGTTCGCCCGGGATGCGGCCGCAGCGCGCCGGCAACAACACGCATCAACGGCGAGCCGCAGCGCGCCGCCGTGCCGGCGCATGATCCGCTGCGCGACATCGGCGCCGGCCGGGGAGATCGCGGCCAGGCTGGCGACCAGCATCGGCGCGGCACTGCCGGCATGCGCATCCGCGGGCGTGGCCAACGCGTGGAAGCGCAGTGCGCTGGCCTCCCACAGTTCTCCGCGCAGCCGCCGCGACAGGCCCTGCCACAGGCGCTCGGCGACACTGGCGGTGCCGGCCTCGCCGCAGACCGCCGGCAGTCCCGCCGACACCTGCGACCAGGCCAGGAAATCGCTGTCGGGCAGCAGGTGCAACTGCCAGCAGCAATCGCCATCGGCATCGAAGAAGCGCAGGCTCTCCTCGACGCCGTCGTCGTCCAGCCCGGTGTGGACCTCGGCACGCACCGCGCGCGCCCAGCCGCCGAGTTCCGCCGCGCCACCCGGCCGGTGCAGGCACAGCACCGTCCCCAGCCTGGCCAGCTGCGCCGGCGTCGGCGGTGCGCCGCGGCGATCGTCCGGCGTGGCCGGGGATGGCAGGCAGGGGCGCGGCGCGGGGGCCATCGTCAGAAATCGACCGACAGGCTGAGCGACAGGTTGCGCCCGGACGCGGTGTAGCGGTCGATCGTTGCGCTGCTAGCCGACACCAGCGGCACGCTGCCGGCGGGCCAGTACTTGCGATCGGTCAGGTTGAACACGCCGACGTTGACCCGGGTGCCCGGCGCGAAGCTCCAGTGCGCGTAGAGATCGAGCACGCCGTAGCCGGGGCTCTCGTAGTAGCCGGCGATGCCTTCCGGTGGCGGCGGCAGGCGATCGCGGCGGCCGACGAAACGCCCGGCCAGTTCCGCGCCCCAGGTGTCGCGCTCGAAGGCCACGCCGAGGGTTGCGGTGAGGGGGTCGACGCTGGCCAGCGCATCGCCACTGCTGCGGTCCTCGCCCTCGGACCACGCCGCCGCGCCGCGCAGCGACCAGCCATCCAGGCGCGTGTCCAGCGCGCCCAGCTGCACGCCGGCCTTGAGCTCGACACCGCGGATGCGCGCTTCATTGATGTTCTGCGACTGGTAGACCATCAGGCCGTCGGCATTGAAGCCGATGAAGCGCTGGCTCTCGATGAAATCGTCGTACTCGGTGTAGTACGTGCCCAGGCTCGCATGCACCGCGTCGCCGGCGAAGCGCAGCCCCAGTTCCAGGCCGTCGCTGGTTTCCGGCCGCAGGTCCGGGTTGGGGATCGCGGTGTAGCCGTACATGAAATTGGTGAAACCGATATTGACGTCGCTGTAGGGCGGCGCGCGGAAGCCCGCGGAATAGCCGCCGAACAGCGACCAGGCTTCGTTGAAGTGCCAGACCGCGCCGAGCTTGGGCGACACCCGCGTCTCGCTGATCTCCACAACATCGGTGGTGGGATTGTCCTCGCGGAAGATGTTGTCGACCTCGGGCGAGAGCTTGTAGTGGTCGACGCGTACCGCGGGCACAAGACGGAACGCGCCGTCGGCGAACTGGATCTCGTCCTGCACGTACAACGCGGCCGTGGTGGTGTCGCTGATCGGGAAGTCGCGCACCGGGAACACGTCGGGCAGCATCACGTTGGTGACCACCCCGGTGTCCAGGAAGATCCGCCGGCCGTCGCGCTTCTGTTTCGTTTCGCTGCGGGCCACGTCGATGCCGTAGGCCAGGTCGTGGACCACGCCGCCGGTGGTGAACGACTTGAGCGCATTGGCCTGCAGGCCCCAGGTACGCTGGTCGAAGTGGAACTCGCGCTCGCGACGGTCGCGGATCACCGCGCCGCCGGACGGCACGCGCCGGACCTCGACGCTGTCCTGCCGGGTGCGGCTGTCCTGGCGGTAGACCTGCCAGTCCAGCGAATCGGCGAGTGCCGAGGACAGGCCGGTGGCCTCATGGCCGAAGGCGACGCGCGCGCGCGACTGGTGGTCGTTGCCGGTGACCTGCAGATTGGTGGCGCCGGTGAGCGCCTGCACGCCGCGGGAGGTCAGCATGTCGGTGTCGACGTCGTCCTCGTTGCCCTCGACGGTGAGGCGGAAGCGGTGCGTCTGGCTGGGCGCGAACACCAGCTTGCCGAGCACGCTGCGGCCATTGCCGGACTGCGGGTTGGCCTGGGTGCGGGCACTGCCCTCACCGCCCACTTCGCCCATGTTTTCGGTTTCCTTGCCCTGGCGATGGCCGACCGCCACCAGGCCCGACCAGCGCTCGCCGCCGAAGGCCGCGGTGGCGCCGGCGAACAGCCCCTCGGACGCACCCTCGGCGCCCAGCTTGAAGCCGAAGTAGGCATCCCTGCCCGGGTCGAGATAATCCGACGGGTCCTTGGTGATGAACGACACCACGCCGCCCAGCGCGTCCGAGCCGTACAGCGCGCTGCTGGGGCCACGCACCACTTCCACGCGCTTGAGCGTGTCGAGGTCGACGAAGTTGCGGTTGGCATTGGAGAAGCTGCCGATCGAGAACGCATCCGAGACCGCGATGCCGTCGGTCTGGATGCGCACCCGGTTGCCGCCGAGCCCGCGGATGCGGATGTCCGACAGGCCGAAGCGGCCGAAGTTGTTGCCGACGGTGACGCCGGGTTCGTAGCGGAACAGGTCGGCGATGTCGCGGACCAGCAGCGTATCCATGCGCGCGCGGTCGATCACGTCGACGGTGTTGGGCACGTCGGCGATCGCACGCGCGGTGCGGGTGGCGGTGACCACGACCCGGTCGAAGTCGGTGGCGCCGGAACCGGCGCCCGTTGCAGGGTCGGCCTCGGCACCGGTGCCGGGATCGGCAAGGGCAACGGCCGGCAGGGCCAGACACAGGGCGAGGAACAATGACGCGTGGCGGGGGGACACGGGATGCGGGGTGGCGCGATGCATGTGGCTCGGATGCCTCGATTGATGATGGGTGAGACAGGCGAGCTGGCGGGCGCGGGGACGCCGGGCGGGCAGCCTTTCTGGAGAGGGAGTTCTGGCGCGGGTCCTGGAGCAGCGGCTGCGAAAGCCGGCGGTGGAGGCACCTGCGCTCGAAACAGCGCCGCCGCAAGCGCGATGCCGGCGCGCACGCCGGCAGGTCGCGGATCGCCCATCGCGTTGCGTGCGGGCACGGCTGCGGCAAGCGGCGCCGCTTCCGCGGCAACGCGGCACCCGTGGCGTGGAATTACTTGGTGAGGATCAGCTTGTCGTTGCGGGTGTGGCGCAGACGGTAGATCTCGTTGCCGTGCCGGATGCGGATCTCGCGCTGGCCGTCGAGCAGCAGGGCACTGTCGAGCTCGGCAATGTCGACCGCGGTTTCGGGCACGCGTCCGGCCAGGTGGTGGACGTTGCCGACCTCACGGACGGGGGCGGGAGCGATGTGGAAACGGGTGGCAGGCATCGGCGATCTCCGGTTGGAGACGTTGATGCTAATGGTTCTCATTAACTTGTCAAGATCGAGTCTCATTCACTAGACGAGCGGTCTGTTGTCGGCGATGTGTCCGACGGCCCACGGAGAGGGACGCGGCGCGCCTGTCCCGGCGTCGCTCATGCCACGGCGGCCTCGACCCGCTGCCACAGCGCGTCGTCGAAGCGTCCGGCCAGTTCCAGCGCCTCCAGGTTCTCGACCAGTTGCCCCACCCGGCTTGCGCCCAGCAGCACGGTCGACACCTGCGGGTTGCGCAGGCACCAGGCGATCGCCAGCGGCGCCGGGGCGACGCCCAGTTCGGCGGCAAGATCGACGAAGCGCTGCGCGCGCTCGGGCCGGTGCGCGTCGGCGTCGCCGAGCACGCTGCGCTGCAGCCAGGCCATCTGCGGCAATGCCAGCCGGCTGCCGGCGGGCACCCCGGCCGCGTACTTGCCGGTCAGCAGGCCAGAGGCCAGCGGCGACCAGGTGGTCATGCCCAGCCCGAGTTCGACATGCAGCGGCGCGTACTCCACCTCGACCCGCGCGCGGTGCAGCAGGTTGTACTCCGGCTGTTCCATCGTCGGGCCGTGCAGGTGGTGGCTGCGTGCGATCTGCGCGGCTTCGCGGATCAGCGCCGCCGGCCATTCCGAGGTGCCCCAGTACAGCACCTTGCCCTGGCGGATCAGCGTGTCCATCGCCCACACGGTCTCGGCCACCGGCGTGTCCGGGTCCGGGCGATGACAGAAGAACAGGTCCAGGTGGTCCACCCGCAGCCGCGCCAGTGCCGCGTCGCAGGCCTCGCGCACATGCTTGCGCGACAGGCCGCGCTGGGTCGGCGCCGGATCTGCGGCGGCGCCGAAGAACACCTTGCTCGACACGCAGAAGCCGTCGCGCGGCAGCCGCAGGTCGGCGATCACATCGCCCATCACCCGCTCGGCTTCGCCGTTGGCATAGCCCTCGGCGTTGTCGAAGAAGTTGATGCCGTGGTCCCAGGCGGCGGCGACCAGGTTGCGGGCCTCGCCGCGCCCGACCTGGCTGCCGAAGGTCACCCAGGCGCCGAACGACAACGCGGAGAGCTGGAGGCCGGACGAGCCGAGGCGGCGGTACTGCATGGGCGATTCCTGGCGGGGACGGACGCGCAGTGTATGAAAGTGACGGCGCCGGTGGCATGCGCGGCCCGGGTCGCGCAGCGCGCTATGCTGCAGGCGTCCGTCCGACCGATCGCTCCGATGCGCGCACCCGACCGGGAACGTCAAGGTGTCATCGCCACGCTGCTGGGGCGGGCGGACGAGGTCATGCTGGAACTGGGCGCCGGCGGCGAGCTGATGGTCGCGCGCCTGCGTGCTCTGTTGTCATTGCTGCTGTTGCTGCTGCCGCTGGCGGCCGCGCTCGGCGGCATGGGCACGCGCGAGGTGCTGGCTGGCCTGGGGCTGGCGGTGTTCGTCAACCTGATGGCCCAGGTGTGGCTGGCACTGGCCCGGCGCCAGCGCCGCCACGCCTGGCTGCCCTACGCCACCAGCGCCTACGACATCAGCATGACCACGCTGGTGCTGGCCCTGCTGGCCACGCGCGAACCCAGCGCCGCGCTCAACAGCATCGTCGTGTGGAACTTCTACATGCTCTCGATCGCGGTCACCGCGCTGCGCAACGACGGCCGCCTGGCCCTGGGCAGCGGCGCGCTGGCGATCCTGCAGTACGGCGCGCTGGTGCTGGCGATCTGGTCGCTGTCGCCGCAGGAGCGGCTGGTGTCGATGGGCTACGGCATGGCGACGGTCACCGGGCAGGTCGAGCGCCTGGTGCTGCTGGCGATGATGACCCTGGTCGCCTGCGCCATCGTCTACCGCATGCAGCGGCTGGTCGATCTGTCCGGGCGCGACAGCCTCACCGGCCTGCCCAACCGCGCCTGGCTGCTGCAGCACATGCCGCGGGTGCTGGACGCGGCGCGCCGCGAGGGCCACTCGCTGACCCTGGCGCTGATCGACCTGGACAACTTCCGCCGGATCAACGAGGAAGCCGGCCCGCGCGGCGGCGACCAGGCGATCCGCCGCTTCGCCGCCTGGCTGCAGGCGCTTGCCGGCGAGGACGAATCGCTGGCGCGGATCGGCGGCCAGGAGTTCGTGATGCTGCTGCGTGGCCCGGCGGGCAGCGCCTGGGAGCGGCTGGACCGGGCCCGGCGCACATTGGCCGGCAATGCCCTGGTCACCGACCGCGGCGGCGCCGCGCTGCCGCTGAGCTTCAGCGCCGGCCTGGCCGCGTTCCCGCCCGATGGCGGCAATGCCTCCGCGCTGCTGACGGTCGGCGACCGCCGCCTGCAGCAGGCCAAGCGCGCCGGCCGCGACCGCATCGTGGCGCGCGACGACTGATACGCCGTGCATCGGGCCCGGCGCCCGCTGCAACGCCGGCCCGCCGCCGGCGCCGAGCACGCGGTTGCCGCCACCGGCCACCTGGACTAGTCTGCGCCACTTGACGCTGGGGCCCGGGGGCCACGAATGGAAGACTTGACGCGGATCGGCTTCGGCCTGTTCGGATTGGCCGTGCTGCTCGCGATCACGTGGCTGTTCTCCAACAACAAGCGCCGGGTGGACTGGAAGCTGGTCGCCACCGGCGTGCTCCTGCAGATCGCCTTCGCCGCGGTGGTGCTGCGCGTGCCCGGTGGCCGCGAAGTGTTCGACTGGCTCGGCCACGGCTTCGTGAAGATCCTCTCGTTCGTCAACGCCGGCTCGGAGTTCATCTTCGGCGGACTGATGGACATCGACACCTACGGCTTCATCTTCGCCTTCCAGGTGCTGCCGACGATCATCTTCTTCGCCGCGCTGATGGGCGTGATGTACCACCTGGGGGTGATGCAGTTCATCGTGCGGATCATGGCGCTGGCCATCACCAAGGTGATGCGCGTCTCCGGCGCGGAGACCACCAGCGTCTGCGCCAGCGTGTTCATCGGCCAGACCGAGGCGCCGCTGACGGTGCGCCCCTACATCTCGCGGATGACCGAGTCGGAGCTGATCACGATGATGATCGGCGGCATGGCGCACATCGCCGGCGGCGTGCTGGCCGCGTACGTGGGCATGCTGGGCGGCGGCAACCCGGAGGAACAGGCGTTCTACGCCAAGCACCTGCTGGCGGCCTCGATCATGGCCGCGCCGGCGACGCTGGTGATCGCCAAGATCCTGATCCCCGAGACCCGCGAGCCGCTGACCCGCGGCACGGTCAAGATGGAGGTCGAGAAGACCACCAGCAACATCATCGACGCCGCCGCGGCCGGCGCCGGCGACGGCCTGCGGCTGGCGCTGAACATCGGCGCGATGCTGCTGGCCTTCATCGCCCTGATCGCGATGGTCAACTGGCCGCTGGAGTGGTTCGGCGAGGTCACCGGCATCGCCGCGGCCATCGGCAAGCCGACCAACCTGGCGACGATCTTCGGTTTCGTCCTCGCCCCGATCGCCTGGCTGATCGGCGTGCCGTGGCAGGACGCCCCGGTCGTCGGCTCGCTGATCGGGCAGAAGATCGTCATCAACGAATTCGTGGCCTACCTGCAGCTGGCCGACATCGTCAACGGCCGCGTCGACGGCGTGGTGCTCAGCGACCAGGGCCGGCTGATCGCGACCTACGCGCTGTGCGGTTTCGCCAACTTCAGTTCGATCGCGATCCAGATCGGCGGCATCGGCGGCCTGGCCCCGGACCGGCGCCAGGACCTGGCGCGCTTCGGCCTGCGCGCGGTGCTGGGCGGGACCATCGCCACGCTGATGACCGCGACCATCGCCGGGGTGCTGACCTACATCGGCGCCTGAGCGCGGCGTGATGCATCCGGAAAGAGGAACGTGCGTGTGAACCAGGTGGTTGTCGTCGGGTCGTTCAATGTCGACCATGTCTGGACCTGCAGCAGCCTGCCGCGCCGCGGCGAGACGCTCAGCGGCAGCTACGCCAGCGGGCCGGGCGGCAAGGGCTTCAACCAGGCCATCGCCGCGGCCCGCGCCGGCGCCACCACCACCCTGGTCTGCGCCCTGGGCGATGACGCCGGCGGCCGCCACGCACGCAACCTGGCCGGCAGCGAGGGCATTACGCTGCGTGCCTTCGACAGCCCCCAGCGCACCGGCACCGCGGGCATCTACGTCGCCGAGGACGGCCACAACAGCATCATCGTCAGCCCCGGCGCCAACGCCGACCTGTCGGCGGCGTTCGTCACGCGCCAGGCCGATGTGCTGGTCGGCGCGCAGGTGCTGCTGGCGCAACTGGAAACGCCGCTCGACGCGGTACTCGAAGCGATGCGCATGGCACGCGCGGCCGGCACCACCACCCTGCTCAACCCGGCCCCGGCCAATGCCGAGAGCTTGCGCGAGCTGCTGGCCGCGGCCGACATCCTGACCCCCAACGAGACCGAGTTCGCCGCCCTGCTGGAGCGACATGCCAGCATTCGCGTCGACGCCCACGGCCTGGCCGACCTGCCCGATGCACAACTGCACCGGCTGTGCCGCACCCTGCTGCCGCGCGGCACGGTAGTGATCACCCTGGGCGCCGCCGGGGCGTTCGTCTCCCACCGCGAGGACCTGACCCGCGGCGATGCCGAGCCGTTCTACCGCGTGGCCGCCGGCCAGGTGACGGTGGTCGACACCACCGGCGCCGGCGATGCCTTCAGCGGCGCACTGGCCGCGGCGCTGGCGATCACACCGGGCGCCCCGTTCGCCGAGCACGTGCGCTTCGCCACCCGCTACGCCGGACTGTCGACCGAACAGACCGGCGCAGCTGTCGCCATGCCACGGCTGCGCGCCACGGACGCCTGACCGCGCCATCCGCGGGTCCACTGCCGGTCCGCCGAGGATCGGCGACAATGCGCGCATGCAGATCGGGCCCTACCGCATCGAACCGAACGTGATCCTGGCGCCGATGGCCGGGGTCACCGACAAGCCGTTCCGGCAGCTGTGCAAACAGCTGGGCGCGGGCCTGGCGATGTCGGAGATGACGATCAGCGACCCGCGCTTCTGGACCACGGAAAAGTCGCTGCGGCGCATGGACCACGACGGCGAGCCGGCGCCGGTGGGCGTGCAGATCGCCGGCACCGACCCCGGGCAGCTGGCCGCCGCGGCGCGCCACAACGTCGCCCACGGTGCGCAGATCGTCGACATCAACATGGGCTGCCCGGCGAAGAAGGTCTGCAATGCCTGGGCGGGCTCGGCGCTGATGCAGGACGAGGCGCTGGTCGCGCGCATCCTCGGCGCGGTGGCAGGTGCCGTGGACGTACCGGTGACGCTGAAGATCCGCACCGGCTGGTGCGCCGCGCACCGCAACGCGCCGGTGATCGCGCGCATCGCCGAGGACGCCGGCATCGCCGCGCTCGCGGTGCACGGCCGCACCCGCGACCAGCACTACACTGGCAGCGCCGAGTACGACACCATCGCCGCGATCAAGGCCGCGCTGTCGATCCCGGTGATCGCCAACGGCGACATCGATTCGCCCGACAAGGCGCTGGCCGTGCTGCGCCACACCGGCTGCGACGCGGTGATGGTGGGCCGCGCGGCGCAGGGACGGCCGTGGATCTTCCGCGAGATCGCGCATTTCCTCGCCACCGGCGCGCGGCTGCCGCCGCCGTCGCTGGCCGAAGTGCGCGACATCCTGCTGGGCCATCTGCAGGCGCTGCACGCGTTCTACGGCGAGACCGCCGGCGTGCGCATCGCCCGCAAGCACCTGGGCTGGTATGCCAAGGACCGGCCCGAGCACACGGTCGAGCAGCGTGCGCAGTTCCGCGCCGTGGTCAACCGCGCCGACAGCGCCGCGCTGCAGCTCGCGCTGACCCGCGACTATTTCGATGCGCTGATCGACGGCCGCCAGTGGCAGGCGGCGCTGGCGGCCTGAGAGTTAACCGCGCCGGGCGACGTCCACACAGCCGACCGCAGCTCAGTGCACCCCGCCGGCCGGCGCGACACTGCCGCCCGCGGTCGACGCGTCCGGCTCGGTCCAGATCCGCGCCCATGTCGCCTGCCAGGTCGCCGCCAGGTCGCGCGACATCGGCGCCTGCCGCGGGGCGATCGCGTGCCAGCCGTCGCCGTCGCGCCGGGCCACGTCGAAGCGGAAGAAGTAGTCCGGCTCGCTGCCCATGCGCAGGTCGCTGAGTTGCAGGGTCCCGTCGACGACGCGCGCCCCCATGAAGCCGTGGTTGAACCACAGCAGCCGGCGTACCGCCGGCAGATCGGCATTGGCACGCAGCGCGGCGATGTCGGAGGGATAGGCCGTGAAATGCATCGGCCCGCGGTCGGCGACCAGCGAGCGGTAGCCTTCGACATAGCCCTCCGGGGTCATCGCCACCACCCGCCACAGCAGCGTGGTCGCCGGCATCGGCACCGAGAAGCGCGGCGCATCCTGCAGTCCCATTGCTGCCAGCGCGCGGTCGGCTTCGCGCTCGACCAGGGCCTTGGCGACCAGCGACCAGCCGATGTAGCCGCAGCTGAGCACCAGCCCCAGCACCAGCGCGCGTGCCGCCAGCGGGCGTGATCCGGCAATGGCCGCGACCACGACGCCGATCAACAACCACACCGTGTACAGCGGATCGATGATGAACAGGCTCGACCACATCGCCGGCGGCGGCGTGAACGGCCACAGCAACTGGGTGCCGTAGACGGTGAAGGCGTCGAGCAGCGGATGCGTGATCAATGCCAGCTGGATCGCCCAGAACCAGCGCGCCGGCGCCTCGGCGACGCGACCGTTGCCGAAGCGCCGCAGCAGCCACCACAGCGCCGTTGCCAGCAGCGGCAGCACCAGCAACGAGTGGGTCAGACCACGATGCAGGGTCATGCGCAGCACCGGATCGTCGGTCATCAACGCGATCGGAATGCCATCCAGGTCGGGCAGCGTGCCCAGCACCGCGCCCGCCGCCAATGCCGCGCGACGGTGGCCGGCGGGCACGACGGCGGCGGCGACCGAGGCGCCGAGCAGAATCTGGCTCAGGGAATCCATGTGGGCATCATCGTCGAGGCATGCGGCCGGCGACAACGCCGCGCACGGCGTTCAACGGCGATCATTCATCGCCGCGCCCGCAGTAACGCCACCACGCCAGGCCGCCGTAGACCAGCGTCAGCGCGGCCAGCGTCGCCACCTGCGGCGCAACCTCCGCCAGGCTGGCGCCCATCTGGTTGAGCCGCACCATCGCATTGATGCCCGGCGTCGTGGGCAGCAGTTGCGCGGCCGCGAGCAGCCACGGCGGCGTCGCACTCCAGGGCCACGACAGGTTGGACAGGAAGAACAGCGGCACCGAAGTCAGCAACAGCAGCTGGAACGCGCGCTCGGGGCTGCGGAACAGGCTGGCCAGCAGCAACCCCAGCGCCACGATCGCGGCGACGAACACCGCGCCGGCCACCAGCAACCCCGGCAGGTTGCCGCCGCGCGGATAGTCCTGTACCCAGAAAGTGAAGCCGGCGTAGTACAGCAGGCTGGTCATGCCGACCAGCCAGAACAGGCACGCGGCGGCCGCCAACTGCACCGGCCGCGCGCGCAGGCGCCGACCGCGCGCCATGCGCAGGGCGCCGCCCAGCGCGCAGATGCCGATCAGCAGGGTCTGGTGGACGATCAGCGCCGAGACGCCGGGCACGATGCTGCTGCCGTAGCCCTCGCGGGTGTTGAACAGCGGGCGCTTGACCAGGGTGTAGGGCGCCGAGGTGGGCGCGCCGGCGTACATCGCCTGCGCCGTGGCCACGTCCACCGCCCAGCCGCGGATCGCATCGCCCATGCCTTCGAGCACGCTGCTGGCACGGCCGAGGAACGCGCCGTTGCCCAGCAGCACCAGTTGCGCCGGCTCGCCGCGCGCAATCCTGCGCTGCAGGCGCACCGGGATGTGCACGATGCCCTCGGCCTGGCCGGATTCGATCGCCCGGCGCGCCTCGGCCAGGCTCAGCGGCGTGCCGACGACCTCGATCGCGCGCATGCTGTCGAGCTTGCTTACCAGCGCGCGGCTCTCGGCCGTGCGGTCCTCGTCGACCACCACCACCGGCAGGCTGCTGGCGACCTCGTTGCGATAGGCGGTCGGGTAGAACACCGAGTACAGCACCACCGCCAGCAGCATGGTGACCGCGGCGTAGCGGTTGCCCAGCAGCGCCCGCCACAGCCAGGCGAACGTGGCGCGAAACCCGGCGGGCACGGGGGCGGCGGGCACGGGGGCGTCGCTCATGCCGCCGCCTCCGCCGCCTTGCGTGCCGCGCGCCGGTACAGCCAGTACCCCGGCAGGCCGGCCAACGGCAGGAATGCCAGCAAGGCCAGCAACGGCGGCCACGC
This sequence comes from Pseudomonadota bacterium, assembly GCA_023423235.1. Lineage (GTDB taxonomy): Bacteria > Pseudomonadota > Gammaproteobacteria > Xanthomonadales > Xanthomonadaceae > Luteimonas. The sequence continues at coordinate 15,941 of JAFAFY010000003.1, read as the reverse complement.
GGCCGAGGCCGGGCCGCCCATGTCGAGCGTGCGCGCCTGCAGCACCACGAAATGGGTGAACGGCAGGATCGCATTCCAGACCTGAAGGAAGCGGCCACCGTCGTTGATCGGGAAGGTCGCACCAGCGAAGGCCATCACCGTGCCGGCGTACAGGCTGCAGACCGACAGCGCGGTCCCCAGGTCCCGGGTGAGGCCGATCAGCAGCAGCGAGACGCTGGCATAGGCCGCGTACAGCAGCACGATGCCGGCCAGCAGCGCCAGCATGCCGCTGACGCTGCCGAAGGGATCGCCCACGCGCCAGGCCAGCAGCAGCATGCCGACGATGCCGTAGCCGGTGAACAGCACCAGGTAGGGCAGCAGCTTGCCCAGCGTCGCCGCAGACGGCCAGCGCTGCGGCGCCAGCCACGCCGCCAGGCTGCCGTCGCGCAGCTCACGCCCGAGCGCGGTGGTCATCGCCAGCATCGCCGCGAGCAGCAGCAACGCCGGCACCAGCAATCCCAGCAGGAAGCGGCCCAGGTTGCGCTCGGGGTTGAACAACACCCGCGCCTGCACCGCGACCGGCGCTTCGCGCACCGTGGCCGGTCCTTTCGCCAGCGCCACCGACGTCACCACCACGTCGCGGTTGAAGGCATCGACCACGTCGCCGATGTCGCGCGCGGCCGACTGCCCGGCGGTCAGGTAACTGGCGTTGTAGTAGGCCAGCACCGTGCCGGCCTGCCCGCGCGCGACCTCGCGCCCGGCGCGCGGGGGAATGTGTACGACCGCGAACACGTCCAGCCGGCGCACCAGCGGCCAGGCCGCGTCCAGCGACGCCGGCGCAGCGACCACCTGCAGCCCGGCGCTGGCGTCGAGCATGCGGGTCAGTTCGCGGCTCTCGGCGCTGTGGTCCTGGTCGACCACCGCGATCGGCAGGTCGCGCATCACGCCCTCGCCCATCAACAGCGCCAGCAGCAGCAACAGGCCCCACGGCATCCAGGTGACGAGGGCGAGATCCCAGCGGTCGCCGCGCAGCCGTCCCAGTTCGCGCCGCGTCGCGGCCGCCAGTGCGTCGCCCCAGCCGGTCAGTCCTGCGGCCATGCGAACAGCACGCTCATGCCGGGGCGCAGGCCCGCGACCGGGGCCACCGGACGGGCGCGCAGCTCGAAGCTGTGCACGTCGAAACCGGCGGACTGGCGGGTGGCGCGCCAGGTGGCGTAGTCGCCCGCGGGGCTGAGGTAATAGACCTCGAACTCGACCGCCTCCTCGCCGAGCGCGGGCACCGTGCCACGCAGCCGGGTACCGGGCGCGATGCCGTGGAACTGGTCCTCGCGCAGGAACAGCGAGACCCAGGGATGGTCGATGTCGACCAGCTTGAACACCGGATAGCCCGCGGGGACGATCTCGCCGACATCGGCCATCCGCCGGCCGACTTCGCCCGCGATTGGCGCATGCCCGCGCACCTCGGCCTCGGCGGCCTCGACCTCGGCCACCGCGCCCTCGGCCTGGCGCACCTGGGCGTGGGCGGCGGCCTTGTCCTGGCTGCGGGCACCGGCGCGGGCCATGTCGTACTGGGCGCGCGCGGCCGTCTCCAGGCCCGCCGAACTGCGCGCCTGGGCCTGGGCCTCGTCGCGCCGCTGGCGGCTGACCACGCCCTCGCCGTAGAGGCGGTCGAGCCGCTGGAAGGTCGACTGCGCCAGTGCATTGCCGGCGCGGGCGCGTTCCCATTCGGCCTCGGCCGCGCGGATGTCCTCCTCGCGTGCGCCGGCGTCGGCCTTGTCGGCCTGGGCCTGGGCGGCGTCGCGCAGCGCACCGGCCTGCTGCGCCTTGGCCGCGACCTCGGGCGAGTCCAGCTCGAACAGCAGTTGCCCCGCCTCGACCCGCTCGCCTTCGCGCACATGCACCGCCGCCAGCCGCGCACTCACCTTGGCGGCGACGTTGAGGCTGTCGGCATCGACCATGCCCTGTAGCTGGTCCTGGCCAGGCCGGAACGCCAGCCACACGCCGATCGCGACCACCACGAGGGCCACGACGACGACGAGCGGCAGCAGCCGGCGCCGCCGCGGATCGGCTTGCGCATCGGAGGACGGGGTCTGGCTCATGGGGCGCGCACCTGCAGGGTTGCGGTTCGGGACAGGGCATCGAAGCGGGCGGTCTGGCCGCTCATCTCCAGCAGTTCGGCCAGCGCCACGTCGTAGTCGTAGGCGGCCTGCGCGCGCTCGACCTGGGCGCCGCCCAGCGTCAGACGCGCGTCGATGACATCCAGCGAGGTCGCCATGCCCTCGCGGAACGAGAGTTCCTGCAGGCGCAGGTTCTCGGCGGCCTGGGCGATCGAGCTGTCGAGCAGCTGGTACTGCACGCGGGCGGTTTCCAGCGCGTTCCAGGCGCGGGTGACGCCGATGCGCAGCTGGTTGCGCGCCTCGCGCAGGCCGGCCTCGGCCTCGTCGTGCTTGGCACGCGCAGCCGAGAGCTTGTGCGAGCGTCCCTGGCCGGAGAGGAAGGTGTACTTCAGGCCGATGCCGAAGGCCCAGTCGGGCTCGTCGAGGAACGCGTCCTCTCGCCGCAGGTCGTACTGGCCGAACGCGTAGACCGTCGGCTTGTACTGCGCCTGCTGTGCACGCACGCCATTGCCGGCCTGGGCCACCAGCGACTGCAGCCGACGCACCTGCGGATGCGCGGTCTGGGCCGCATCGACGAAGGCCTGCAGCGTGTCCACCGGCGCGGCGTGCACGAACAGCGGGCTGAGCGGGCGCACGTCGCCGCCGGCATGCAGCAGCAATGCCAGCGTCGCGCGGGTGCTGTCGAGGTCGTTGCGGGCCTTGCGGTAGTCGCGCTCGGCCTTGTCGCGGGCAACGGTGGCCTGCAGCAGCTGGGCGCGGCTGGCGAAGCCTTCCTGCTCCAGCCGGGTGGCGTCGTCGAGATGCCGCTGCAGGCCGTCGCGCACCGCGCTGCGGATCGCCAGTGCCTGCTCGGCCAGTTGCTGGCCGTAGTAGGCGCGCACCAGCTGCACCACCAGCGTCTGCTGCTGCAGCTGGCGCTCGGCCTCGGCCTGCCCCACCGCCGCCCCGGCCGCGCCCTGCGCGGCGGGAATGAGGCCGCCGGTGTAGAGCGGCAGGGTGGCGGTGAGCAGCGGACGGGTGCGCCAGTCGTCGAACTCGAAGGTCAGCGGCGAGGGAATGCCGAACTCCGCGGCCACCGGCGCCAGCGAGCCCAGCGGCAGTTCCAGGGTCTTCTGGAAGCGCATCCGGCGGACCTCGCCGCTGATCTCGGGCAGGCGCAGGCGATGGCTGGCCGTGCGCTCGGCCTCCAGGCCGCGCACGTTGGCATCGGCGGCGGCCAACGCATCGGAGCGATCGAACAGCAGTTGCGCGGCCTGGTCGTAGCGCAGCGCGACGGCATCCTCGTGCAGCGGAGGCGCGGCACTGGCGAACTGCGCGGCGGGTTCGGCGGCAAGCGACTGCAACGGGCCTGCGAGCGCCAACGCGAACGCCAGCACGCGCGCCGTCGTCATGCCCATGCGCATACCCATGCCCGTCCCGGTGATCACCCCGACACGCCCCACGCCCCGATGCTGCCCGATCTCCACGCTGTCATCCCTGGTGCCGCGTCGCGGCAGACACTGTACGCCGGCGTATCCTGGGCGTCACGCGATGAAAGCCGCGACAAGACCGCTGCCGCGAGGCTGCCTGCGCCGGATCCCGTCGGGCAGATGCCCGGGCCGGGTCGGACCAACGCTAGTGCAGCGTCACGCCGCAGCACTTCTTCCACTTCCTGCCGCTGCCGCAGGTGCACGGATCGTTGCGGCCGGGTACGGGCGCGCGCCGGATCGGCGTGCGCATCTGCAGCAGCTCGATCCGGGTCTCGTTGAGATCGGCCAGCAACCCGGGCACCGAGCTCAGCAGCGCCCAGCGCGCCTCCAGGTCGAGGCGGTCCTCAGGCGCAATCTCCATCTCCTCGGCATGGGCGCCGCTGGCGACCGACAGGCGCATGAGGTCGGCCAGATCCGCGCGCAGGTCCTCGTCGGCTTCCAGCCAGGGCGCCCAGGCGTCCTCCTGCAGCGCCACGCCCTGCAGGAAGCCGGCAGCCCACAGCGCACCCACCGGATAGTCCTCGGGAATGCCGGCAAAGGGATCCGCATCGTCGTCGGCATCGTCTTCCCCGGGCAGGGCGATGAAGGGCATCAGCTCGAAGCCTTCCTCCGAGATGCCCGCCTCCACCGCGCCGTCCTCGCCGGGCATCGGCTGCCGCACACGCCAGGCGATGTGGTTCCACAGGCGCATCAGCAGCGTCATGGCCTCGCGCGCCTGCTGCGCGTCGTCCCAGGGCGCATCGCCCACCACCTCGGACAGATAGGTACTGGGCATGACCATCTGGCCGGGGCCGACGATCAGCGCGGAGAAGAAGCCGTCGACCGCTTCCAGCGGCATGCCGCCATGGGCGTCGGCGCGCGCCTCCAGCAACGCATCCAGGGCTTCCACCTCGGTGTCGTCCAGCGGCGCGTCGGCCACGGGCTGCGTCGCGGGCGTAGGCTCGGTCATGCGTGCGGACTCGGCTCGGGGGGAGGCACGGAGTTTAACCGCCGATCAATACCCCGTCCGGCTGTCATGCAAGCAGGCACGCGGACCTGTATCATCCCCCGCCATCTTTCCATCCGAATATAGGGATATAGCCCCGATGTCCAACTACCTGTTCACCTCCGAATCGGTCTCCGAAGGCCATCCGGACAAGATCGCCGACCAGATTTCCGACGCGGTGCTCGACGCGATCCTGGCGCACGACAAGCGCGCGCGCGTGGCCTGCGAGACCATGGTCAAGACCGGCGTGGCGATCGTGGCCGGCGAGATCACCACCAGCGCGTGGATCGATCTCGAGGCGCTGACCCGCAAGGTGATCCTGGACATCGGCTACGACAGTTCGCAGGTCGGCTTCGACGGCGAGACCTGCGGCGTGCTCAACCTGATCGGCAAGCAGTCGCCGCACATCGCCCAGGGCGTGGACCGCAAGAAGCCCGAGGAAATGGGCGCCGGCGACCAGGGTCTGATGTTCGGCTATGCCACCAACGAAACCCCGACCTTCATGCCGGCGGCGATCCATTACGCGCATCGCCTGGTCGAGCAGCAGGCCAAGGTGCGCAAGAAGAAGAACTCGCCGCTGCCGTGGCTGCGCCCGGACGCCAAGTCGCAGGTCACGCTGCGCTATGTCGACGGCGTCGCCACCGCGATCGACGCGGTGGTGCTCTCGACCCAGCACGACCCCGACGTCAAGCACAAGCACCTGGTCGAGGCCGTGCGCGAGGAGATCCTCAAGCCGGTGCTGCCGGAGAAGTGGCTGCACAAGGGCACCAAGTTCCACATCAACCCGACCGGCAAGTTCGTCATCGGCGGCCCGGTGGGCGACTGCGGCCTGACCGGGCGCAAGATCATCGTCGACACCTACGGCGGCTGGGCCCGCCACGGCGGCGGCGCGTTCTCGGGCAAGGACCCGTCGAAGGTCGACCGCTCGGCCGCGTACGCCGCGCGCTACGTCGCCAAGAACATCGTCGCCGCCGGCCTGGCCGACCGCTGCGAGGTGCAGGTCTCCTACGCCATCGGCGTGGCCGAGCCGACCTCGATCTCGGTCACCACCTTCGGCACCGGCAAGGTGCCCGACGAGACCATCGAGAAGCTGATCCGCCGGCACTTCGACCTGCGCCCCTACGGCATCATCCAGATGCTCGACCTGATCCACCCGATGTACCAGGCGACCGCCGCCTACGGCCACTTCGGCCGCAAGCCGAAGGAATTCAGCTACACCGACGGCAACGGCAAGTCGCACACCGCGACCGCGTTCTCGTGGGAGAAGACCGACAAGGCCGACGAACTGCGTGCGGCCGCGAAGCTGAAGTAGCCCTGCGCTTGCAGGACGTCGAACAACGGGCCGCAGATGCGGCCCGTTGCTTTTTGCCGGCGCGCAGCTATGTGCGCACGTAGATTTCCACCCGGCGGTTGAGCTGGCGCCCGGACGGGTTGTCCTGGCCGTCGATCTCGTTGGGCGCGACCGGTTGCGACTCGCCAAAGCCCGCCGCGGTCGAGTGCTCGCCCACGCCGCGCTGGCGCAGCGCCGCCACCACCGACTGCGCGCGCCGCTCCGACAGGTCCTGGTTGTAGGCGTCGCTGCCCTTGCTGTCGGTGTGGCCGCGGATTTCCAGGGCCGCCGTCTGCACCTGGCCCAGCGCGCCCGACAGCGCATCGAGCACCTGCGCGGCATCGGGGCGGATGTCGGACTTGTCGAAATCGAACAGCAGGCGGTCGTCCAGGGTGACGATGAAGCCGCAGGGCGTACCGGGCAGGCTGAAGCCCTGCATCGCCGGGAAGCGTCCGGCCGGCGGCACCTTCGGCACCGGCGGCATCGGTACTTCGGCCTGCGGATAGCGGCTCCAGTAGCCCTTGCCGTTGCCGTCGTTGCGGATCACGCCGTGCGGGCCGTTCCAGTAGCCCGCACCATCCGCATCGATGCGCAGGATGTGGCCGCTGCCGGCCCAGTAGCCGCCGCCGTCGCCATCGATCCGGATGATGCCGCGTGGCCCGCTCCAGTAGCCCTCGCCCTTGCCGTCGAGCCGGATGATCCCGCGGCGGCCGTTGTAGTAGCCCGAGCCGTCGGGCTCGACGCGCACGATCGCCCGGCTGCCGTCGGCCTCGGCGACGCCGTTGATGTAGGTACCGCCATCGGCATCGACCCGCACGATCTCCCCGCCGGTGTTGGCGTAGCCGCTGCCGTCGGGGTCGATGCGGAAGATGCCCTCGGTGCTGTTGCGGTAGACCTGGCCGCTCTCGTCGATGCGGGTGATGCCGCCGCTGTTGGCGACGAACGTATCGCCCTCGCAGCGCGCGGGCGTGACGGCAATGCCGTCGACCGCCTCGATCGACTCGAACGCCGTGTCCATCGCGCGTTCGAACGCGCGCTGCGCCGGCTGCACGCCGAGAATCTCGGGCACCACGATGGTGGGGATGACCGGGAATTCGGGCACCGGCTCGCCGATGGCATCGCCATCCCCGCCGACGCGCGCCTGCCAGTCCGGGCTGATGCCGCGGGTGGGTGTTTGCGCCGCGTCCGCAGTGTCCGCCTCGTCCTGGCCGCCCTCCGGCGCCGCCTGCGGCGCGCGATCGCAACCTGCCATTCCCGCCAGCCCGAGTGCCAGCACGGCCGCCCACGGGGTAAGTCGTCTTCCCATCACGCCTGCTCCTTGCGCTTCTGACATTGGTGCCGCCTGCTGCCGCAACGGCGCAGGCGCCGGCGGATGCTGGCAGGGGCCGCCTTCAGAATTCGTAAAATGCGCGCCGCCGCTTGCAACGCGCGCCGCCGCGCGGGCGCGCCGGGCATCACCCGTTGTGCATCGCGGAGTTCGCATGCTATGTGTGCAGTGCAGCACAGCGCCGCACCTTTCCGGGGACCCGACGACGATGCCAGCCAGCTACGACGAAATGCGCGATGCCGACGGCAACGTCCGTCCGCACTACCGCGCATTCGACGACTGGCTGCAGCGCACGCCGCCCGAGGACATCGCCCACAAGCGGCGCCAGGCGGAAATCTCCTTCCACCGCGTCGGCATCACCTTCTCCGTCTACGGCGAGGAATCGGGCAACGAACGCCTGATTCCGTTCGACATCGTGCCGCGCATCGTGCCCGCCGGCGAATGGCGGATGCTCGAAGCCGGCCTGCGCCAGCGCGTGCATGCGCTGAACCTGTTCCTGGGCGACATCTACGGCGAGCAGCGGATCCTGCGCGACGGCCGCATCCCGACCGAACTGGTGCTGGGCAACAGCGAGTACCGCCGCGAGATGCAGGACCTCAAGCTGGCCGCCAACGTCTACTCGCACGTCTCGGGCATCGACCTGGTGCGCGCGGGCGACGGCGAGTACTACGTGCTGGAGGACAACCTGCGCGTGGCCTCGGGCGTGTCGTACATGCTGGAGAACCGCCGGATGATGGCGCGGCTGGTGCCCGAGTTGTTCGCGCGCCAGCAGATCGCCCCGGTCGAGCGCTACCCCGACGCGCTGTTCGACGTGCTGCGCCAGTGCGCGCCGGCCAATGTCGATAACCCGGTGGTCGCGGTGCTGACGCCGGGCGCGGCCAACTCGGCGTACTTCGAACACGCCTTCCTCGCCCAACAGATGGGCGTGGACCTGGTGGAGGGCGCGGACCTGTTCGTCCAGGACGAGATGGTCTACGCGCGGACCACCCGCGGCGCCCAGCGCGTGCACGTGATCTACCGGCGCATCAACGACGACTACCTCGACCCCACCGTGTTCCGCGCCGATTCGATGCTGGGCGTGCCCGGGCTGTTCGGCGCCTACCGCGCCGGCAACGTGACCCTGGCAAACGCGCCGGGCACCGGCGTGGGCGACGACAAGTCGGTGTATCCGTACGTGCCGGACATGATCCGCTACTACCTCAGCGAAGAACCGATCCTGCACAACGTGCCGACCTGGCAACTGCGCAACCCGGCCGACCTGCGCTACGCGCTCGACCACCTGCCCGAGCTGGTGGTCAAGGAAGTCCACGGCGCCGGCGGCTACGGCATGCTGGTCGGGCCGGCATCGAGCAAGGCCGAGATCGCCGCGTTCCGCGAGCGCATCCTGGCCGATCCTGGCAATTACATCGCCCAGCCCACGCTGTCGCTGTCCACCTGCCCCACCTTCGTCGAGAGCGGCCTGGCGCCGCGCCACATCGACCTGCGCCCCTACATCCTCAGCGGACGCCGCATCCATGTGATCCCCGGCGGGCTGACCCGTGTGGCGCTGCGCGAGGGTTCGCTGGTGGTGAACTCCTCGCAGGGCGGTGGGACAAAGGACACCTGGATCATGGAGAACTGACGCGTGCTCTGCCGGACCGCCGAAGACCTGTACTGGGTGGCGCGCAACATCGAACGCGCCGAGAACACCGCGCGCCTGCTCGATATCGCCCAGCGCATCGCCCTGCTGCCCGAGCGGCTGGACCGCGGCAAGGCCGCGGCCGCGCCCTGGCGGCGCACGCTCGACTCGCTGGGCATCGCCGGCAGCTATGCCGCCAGCCACGCCAGCATCGATGCCGAGGGCGTGGTCCACCACCTGCTGCTCTCGCCAGACAATCCGGACTCGATCCACAGCTGCCTGCGCAACGCGCGCGAGAACGCCCGCGCCCAGCGGGTGGCGATCACCGCGGAGATGTACGAGGACCTCAATGCCTCGTGGCTGGAAATGCGCCGGCTCGATGCGCCGCGGCTGCGCATGAACGGTCTCAGCGACACCCTGGAGTGGGTCAAGACCCGCTCGGCGTCCTTCCGCGGCGTCACCATCGGCACCCTCGGCCGCGGCGAGGGCTACCACTTCCTGCAGCTGGGCGCCTTCATCGAACGCGCCGACTGGGCGATCCGTCTGCTGGACCTGATCAGCAGCGACGACGACCTGCCCGAGACCGGCGAGGCGCGCGACGCGGTGCAGTACTTCCAGTGGAGCGCGCTGCTGCAGTCGCTCTCCGCGTTCGAGACCTATCGCCGGCTCTACCGCGATTCGGTCAGCCCGGCAGGCGTGTCGGCGCTGATGCTGCTCAACAGCGACAACCCGCGCTCGCTGCAGACCTGCCTGGCCGCGGCCCACCGCATCCTGCAGTCGCTCTCGGGCGGCGAACCGCTGGAAGTGGTGCGCCAGGCTGGCGCCCTGGCGGCGCAGTCGCGCTATGCGCGCATCGACGAGATCATCGCCGGCGGCATGGAAGCGTGGCTGCAGGACGCCATGTCGCGGCTGGCGGCGCTGGGCGACGAGATCCACCGCCAGTTCATGAGCACCGCCGCGCCGCTGCCCAGCGGCCCGGTCGCGACCCGCCAGGCGCAGTGGCAGACCTCTGCGTGACACGCCGGTACCCGCTGCGTGCACAATTGCGCCCCATCCGTTCCCCTCGCCAGCTGCCCGCACCATGACCTACTGCATCGGACTCAACCTCGACGAAGGCCTGATCCTGGCGTCCGACTCGCGCACCAACGCGGGTGTCGACCATGTCCGCCGCGCCGGCAAGATGCGGGTGTTCGCCCAGGAGGGCGAGCGCGTGGTGGTGACCCTGTCGGCCGGCAATCTGTCGCTGACCCAGAACGTGCTCAACCTGCTGGAACACCGCGCGCGCCACGAGAGCGGCAACCTCGGCATCCTCAATGCGCAGTCGATGTTCCAGGTGGCGCAACTGGTCGGCGATGCGATGCGCGAGATCCGCAGCCGCGACGAAGCCTACCTGCGCGACAGCGGCATCGACCCGACCGGCTCGTTCATCGTCGGCGGCCAGATCAGGGGCGAGGCGCCGCGCCTGTTCCTGGTCTACTCGGAAGGCAACTTCATCGAGAGCAGCGAGGAAACGCCGTTCTTCCAGAGCGGCGAGATCAAGTTCGGCAAACCCATTCTCGACCGGGTGATCAGCTCGCACACCAGCCTTGTGGAAGCCGCCAAGTGCACGCTGGTGTCGTTCGACTCGACGATCCGCTCCAACCTGTCGGTCGGCACCCCGATCGACCTGCTGGTCTACCGCCGCGACAGCCTCAAGGTGGAGATCCAGCAGCGTTTCGAGGACGACGACCCCTACCTGCAGGCGATCCGCGAGAGCTGGAACAACAGCATGTACCGCGCGGTCTCCGATCTGCCGCTGCCCGACTGGGCCTGAACGTGTCCGCCCGCGCCGCCGCGGGCCTTGCCTTGGTGCACGGCTTCCGCCGCGCGCCCGCGGGCATGGCCGCACGGTGGCGCCATGCCTGACCCCGCCGCCGGTTACGGCGCTGCATCCTCAGCGGGCCGGTCCCGGACGTAGCGCTGCAGCCAGGCGTCGGTCTCGTAGAGCATGTGCAGGATCGACTCGCGCGCGCGGTAGCCGTGCGATTCCTTGGGCAGCATCACCAGCCGCGCGTTGCCACCCAGTCCCTTGATCGCGGCGAACATGCGCTCGCTCTGCAGCGGGAAGGTGCCGGAGTTGTTGTCCTCCTCGCCGTGGATCAGCAGGATCGGGTCGCGGATCCGGTCGGCATAGTTGAACGGCGACATCTTCAGGTAGGTGTCCTGCGCCTGCCAGTAGTTGCGCTCCTCGGCCTGGAAGCCGAACGGGGTGAGCGTGCGGTTGTAGGCGCCGCTGCGGGCGATGCCGGCGGCGAACAGGCGCGAATGCGCCAGCAGGTTGCCGGTCATGAACGCGCCGTAGGAATGGCCGCCGATGGCGATGCGGCGGCGGTCGGCCACGCCGCGGCGCACCACCTCGTCCACCGCCGCCTCGGCGCTGGCCACCAGTTGCTGGATGTAGGTGTCGTTGGGCTCGGCGTCACCCTCGCCGATGATCGGCATGGAGACATCGCTGAACACCGCGTAGCCGGTCGCCAGATACGCCTGCGGTCCCCAGAACCCGATGGCATTGAAGCGGTACGGGGAGTCGGTGACCTGGCTGGCGGCATCGGCGGATTTGAACTCGCCAGGATAGGCCCACATCAGCAGCGGCAGCGGGCCATCGCGCTGCGCGTCGTAGCCGGGCGGCAGGTACAGCGTGCCGGTCAAGTCCACGCCGTCCTTGCGCTTGAAGCGCACCAGTTCCTTGTGCACGTCGCGCAGCTGCGGGGTGGGATGCGGGAATGCGGTCAGCGGGGTGCCGGGGTCGCCGTCGGCGACCTGGGCAAGCGTGCGCAGGTAGTAGTTCGCCGGCTCGGTCGGCGACTCGCGGGAGACCAGCAGGCGCGTGGCCATGGCATCGAGCACCGCGACCGGCGCCTCGTAGAACGGCGCCTGCGACTGGAACAGCCGCTCGCTGCCACCATCGGCCAGGTTCTGGCGGTCAAGGAACGGGCGGTCGCCTTCCTCCGAGGCGCCCTCGCCGATGCGGTAGATGCTCTGGCCGTCGCTGGCGACCAGCAGCCGCGGGTTGCCGTTGTCGTCGGGCAGCGTGACCGCAGTGCCCGGGTCGGCATAGCGGTCCTCGAACGAGCCGTCGCGCAGCAGCGCCGGCGCGCTGCCGGCGACATCGGGGCGCAGGCGCCATTCGCGGATCTGGCGGGTGCGCCACCAGTACTCGGTCAGCAGCGCGAGTTCGCCATCGCCCCACTGCGTGCCGGCGTAGCGCATCGACAACTCCGCCAGGCGTGCAGGGGCGTTATCGAACGGCGCCGCATGGGAGAACACCGCATCGCGCACCGCGGCCTCGCGCGCCGGGTCGCCGCCATCCTGGGCCTCGGCCCAGACCAGCGTGGCCGGCGCATCGCTGCGCCAGCCGATCGAACGCACGCCGGTGGGAACCGCGTCGTTGCCGACCGGCAGGCCTTCCACCAGCGGCAGCTCCGCCACGGTGTGCAGCACGCGGCCATCGCGCGCGATCACGTCGATCGTGCGCGGGAAGCGCGAGTACGGCACCAGGTAGGAGAACGGCCGCGCCAGGCGCTGGCGCAGCACGTGCTGGCCGTCGGGCGACGGCGTCGCCGCCAGGTGCAGGGCCGGCGTGCCCAGGGGGCTGAGCGCGCCATCGAGGCCGACCAGCGCCAGTTGGGTGGTCAGGTAGTGCGCGAACACGCGCGCATCGTCCTCGTTGCGCAGCAGGTCCTGGTAGGTGCGGATCTGCTGCACGCCGCCGCCGGCGCCGGTCTGCTGGATCGCCGGCCCCCGGGGAATGCCGTCGCCATGCGGCGCCTCGCCCTGGCCTTGGGGGCGCAGGCGCACCAGCAGCTGGCGGCCGTCGGGCATCCACTCGAAACCACTGCCCAGCACGGCATTGAGCGGCTGGGTGGTGGCACGGCGGGCCTGCCGCGTGGCGACATCGACCAGCCACAGCTCGACCGCACCGGCCGCAGTATCGGTATGGGTGAACGCGATGAAGCGCTGGTCCGGCGACCACGCCATGGCGCCCAGCGCCAGCGGCTGCGGCAGGCCGGCAATGCGCAGATCGGCGCCGCCATCGACCGGCTTGAGCCACAGGTCGGTGACGAACGTGGCCCGGCTGGCGGCGTAGGTCCGCGGATTGATGCGCAGGCCCGCCAGCTTGAGTTCGGGCTGCGCCACTTCGGCGATGCCGGGCAGTGCGGGCGTCTGCAGGAAGGCGACCAGATCGCGCGCGGGGCTCAGCGACAGCCGCGGCGGACGCGGTGCATCGACGATCGCCTGCAATGCCTCGGGCGGCAGGCGGTAGCCGCCATCCTCGCCATCCGCCTGCGCCTGCGCCTGGGCGCAAGCCAGTGCCGGCGCCAGCAGCGCGCACAGCAGCAGCGCGCCTGCCTGCCAAGCCACGCGGCGCCGCGCCGCAACCCACAGCCGTGTCGATATCCGCATCGCGATTTCCCCGTGGTGACAGAACGCCACGCGCCTGCGCGTGGCAACCGCTGACGATAGCAGCGGCATCCGGCGCGGTTCTGTCCCAAAGGTCATGCGCGCGAAGGGCGCCACGCCACCACACGCGCGCCGCAAGGCGGGCGGCGGCATCCGGAGAAAAGCCGGCTGCCCGAAGGCGGGCAACAGATCCCTGAAAAAAGCGGGCCGCCCGAAGGCGGCCCAAATCCTGGCATCCAGCCGATGCCAAACTCTGGAGGAAGGCTGGTACGTGCGCGGCGACGTCCCGATCGGTGCGCCGCAGCGGATGGCGACGTCGCGATCGTCGTCGCCGTCCGCGTGCATCTGCCACCGCGGACCGGACGACATGCTGTCGCAGTGGCCGGGAAGCGGGCACCTGGGGAAAACCCGAGGCCCGGGCACGAGACTGAATTCCTGTTCAGACGCTTGCCCACGATCGCCGCCGGCAGGCGGTTGCACGGCGTTGCAGATCACGGGCACGCATGACTGGCATGCGAGGCGCGGCAACCGGGGTTCGCGATAGAATGCGCGCCTGCCCCGCCGAGGGGCGCTGCGACCGTCGCGCCGGTGGACACCACCCGGCAGCGGCGGCCAGGCTCGGCGCGGCGCTTCTGCGACAACGGCGCCCGTAATCGCGAATGCCCCTGCCGCATTCCACTACGGAGCCTTGCAATGAACGCACAACTGAAAACCGCCGCGAAGGCGGGCGACTACAAGATCGCCGACATCGGCCTGGCCGACTGGGGCCGCAAGGAACTCGACATCGCCGAGCACGAGATGCCGGGCCTGATGTCGATCCGCAAGAAGCACGCCGCCGACCTGCCGCTCAAGGGCGTGCGCGTGACCGGCTCGCTGCACATGACCATCCAGACCGCGGTGCTGATCGAGACCCTCAAGGACATCGGCGCCGACGTGCGCTGGGCGTCCTGCAACATCTTCTCCACCCAGGACCACGCCGCCGCGGCGATCGCCGCGACCGGCACGCCGGTGTTCGCCTGGAAGGGTGAGACCCTGGAGGAGTACTGGGACTGCACGCTCGACGCACTGACCTTCACCCTGGCCGACGGCACCCTGACCGGCCCCGAGCTGGTGGTCGACGATGGCGGCGACGTGACCCTGCTGATCCACAAGGGTTTCGAGCTGGAGAACGGCAGCACCTGGGTCGACGAGAAGGCGTCCTCGCACGAGGAACAGGTGATCAAGAACCTGCTCAAGCGCGTCGCCAGCGAGCGCCCGGGCTACTGGACTCGCGTGGTCGCCGACTGGAAGGGCGTGTCGGAGGAAACCACCACCGGCGTGCACCGCCTCTACCAGCTGGCCCAGGCCGGCACGTTGCTGGTGCCGGCGATCAACGTCAACGACTCGGTCACCAAGTCCAAGTTCGACAATCTCTACGGCTGCCGTGAATCGCTGGCCGATGGCCTCAAGCGCGCGATGGACGTGATGCTGGCCGGCAAGGTGGCCGTGGTCTGCGGCTATGGCGATGTCGGCAAGGGCTGCGCCGCCTCGCTGCGGGCCTACGGCGCGCGCGTGGTGGTCACCGAGATCGACCCGATCTGCGCCCTGCAGGCGGCGATGGAAGGCTTCGAGGTCAACACCATCGAGAGCACGCTGGGCCGCGGCGACGTCTACGTCACCACCACCGGCAACAAGGACATCATCACCGTCGAACACCTGCAGGCGATGAAGGACCAAGCCATCGTCTGCAACATCGGCCACTTCGACAACGAGATCCAGGTCGATGCCCTCAAGGCACTGGCAGGGGTCGAGCAGATCAACATCAAGCCGCAGGTCGACAAGTACGTGTTCGGCGACGGCCGCGCGATCTTCCTGCTGGCCGACGGCCGCCTGGTCAACCTGGGCTGCGCCACCGGCCACCCGAGCTTCGTGATGTCGAACTCGTTCGCCAACCAGACCCTCGCGCAGATCGACCTGTGGGCCAACAAGGACAGCTACGAGAACAAGGTCTACCTGCTGCCCAAGCACCTGGACGAGGAAGTGGCCCGCCTGCACCTGGAGAAGATCGGCGTGAAGCTGACCACGCTGAGCCAGGAACAGGCCGACTACATCGGCGTGCCGGTGGAAGGCCCGTACAAGCCGGACCACTACCGCTACTGATCGCGCAATCGATCACCGCGTGACAGGGAACGGGCGCCGCGGGGCGCCCGTTCCGTGTTCAACTGCCGCGCCTTTCTTCTGGCAACCGCTGCGGCCGCTGCGCCACGCCTTCATACTGCGGCCGACGTCCTGACGACCCGGAGTGCGGCCATGTCCAACCTGCCCGCTGCGCGCGGCCTGTGGCTGGTTGCCGTTTCGTTGTTGCTTGCGCTCGCGCCGCTCACAGCCCCGGCAGCCCAACCACCGCAGATCACTGCAGGCGCCACCACGGTCGCATCTGCGCAGCTGCCCGCACTGGCCGGGGACTACTTTCCGCTGCAGGCACCCGGCCATACACGCCCACTCCATATCCATGTGCGATTGCCGGAGGGCTATCACGACGACCAGCAGCGCCGCTGGCCGGTGGTCTACGTGCTCGATGGCGACAGCCTGTTTCCGCTGCTGGCGCCCACCCATCTGTTCCTGCACTACGACGAGCAACTGCCCGAGGCGATCATCGTCGGTATCGCCTACGGCAGTTTCGACCCCGCAGTGAAC
>JAFAFY010000374.1 GCA_023423235.1 Pseudomonadota bacterium | reverse complement strand
CGCGGCTGCATTTCCTGGAAACCGGGCAGCGGCTTGGGCGCCGGGTCGCCGGCGAGGGTCAGGGTGTCGCCGACCGGGGCGCCGTGCACGTCCTTGATCGAGGCGGTGATCCAGCCCACCTCGCCGGCGCGCAGCTGCGGCAGCACCTTGCGCTTGGGAGTGAACACGCCGACCTGGTCGACCTGGTGGGTGCGCCCGGTCGACATCACCAGCAGCTTGCTGCCGGGCTTGATCTCGCCCTGCATGATGCGTACCAGCGAGACCACGCCCAGGTAGTTGTCGAACCAGGAATCGATGATCAGCGCCTGCAGCTTGTCGGTGTCGCGCGGCGCCGGCGGCGGGATGCGCTGCACGATCGCCTCGAGCACCAGGTCGACATTGAGCCCGGTCTTGGCGCTGACCGGCACCGCGTCCTCGGCGTCGATGCCGATGACCGCCTCGATCTCGTCCTTGGCGCGCTGGATGTCGGCGGTCGGCAGGTCGATCTTGTTGAGCACCGGCACCACTTCCAGGCCCTGCTCGACCGCGGTGTAGCAGTTGGCGACCGACTGCGCCTCCACGCCCTGGGCGGCATCGACCACCAGCAACGCGCCCTCGCAGGCGGCCAGCGAACGGCTGACCTCGTAGCTGAAGTCGACGTGGCCGGGCGTGTCGATGAAGTTCAGATGATAGGTCTGGCCATCCTTCGCCACGTATGGCAGCGACACCGACTGCGCCTTGATGGTGATGCCGCGTTCGCGCTCGATCGGATTGGAGTCGAGCACCTGCGCTTCCATCTCGCGGGCCTGCAGGCCGCCACAGAGCTGGATGATGCGGTCTGCCAGCGTCGACTTGCCGTGGTCGACGTGGGCGATGATCGAGAAGTTGCGGATGTTCCGCATTGCGTCAGATGTCATGGATCGGCGGCCGGGCCGTCGGCGCTGGGTAACGGGCGATTATCGCATAGCCCGGGCGGTGCTATGCCCTGCCCGTTGGCGTGCTCTGGCAGGCGTGCTCTGGCATGGATGCTCTGGCACGCGCGCCCGGCAGGCCTGCCTCGGGGCATCATTGTCCGGGCGCCTGCCAGCCCCGGACAGACGAAGGCCCGCCACGTCGCCGGGCGGGCCTTCGTGATGCGCGGTGGTCGTGCGGTCAGCGCGCGTCGTCGGACGGCACCGCCACTGCGCGGTACTGGGTCACGCCGCCACGGCCACGGATCAGCAGCATCACCGTGTCGCCGGCCTTGACGCCCTGCAGCGCGCGCGCGAGTGCCGCGGCGCTGTCGACCGGCGTGCGGCCCACGCGCAGGACCACATCGCCGGGCGTGATGCCGGCGCTTGCGGCCGCGCCGCGGCCGATGCCGGCGATCAGCACGCCCTCGCCGTCCGGCAGCCCGAACTGGCGGCGCTGCGCCGGTTCCAGGTCGCGCCCGGTGATGCCCAGTGCGTTGGCGGCCTGCGGCGACGATGGCGCCGCGCGGTCCTGGCCGCCGCGCGCAGGCGCGTTGCCGGCGAGCTGCTCGTCGAGCTGGCTCAACGTCACGTCGAAGTCGCGCGTGCGCCCATCTCGCAGCACCGACAGCTTGACCCGGGTGCCCGGCGCCTTGTTGCCGATCAGCGGCGGCAGGTCGCTGGAGGTGTTGATCGTGGTGCCGTCGACGGCGCGGATCACATCCCCGGGCTCGATGCCGGCCTTCTCCGCCGGACTGCCCGGCTGCACGCTGTTGACCAGCGCACCGCGGGTATCGGGCAGGCCGAAACCGTCGACCGCCTCGCGGGTGATCGGCTCGACGATCACGCCGACCTGGCCGCGCTGCACCGAACCGGTCTTCTTGATCTGCTCGGCCACGTTCGCGGCGATGTCGATCGGGATCGCGAAACTCACGCCCATGTAGCCGCCGGAATTGCTGAAGATCTGCGAATTGATGCCGATGACCTCGCCGGCGACATTGAGCAGCGGACCGCCGGAGTTGCCGCGGTTGATCGGCACGTCGGTCTGGATGAACGGCACGTAGCGCTGGTTGGCGTACTGGTTGGAACGCTGCACGGCGCTGACGATGCCGGCGGTCACCGACTGCTCGAAGCCGAACGGCGAGCCGATCGCGACCGCCCACTGCCCCGGCTTGACCGCCGCCGCATTGCCCATGCGCAGCATCGGCAGGCCGCTGGCGTCGATCTTCAGCACCGCGACGTCGGACTCGGCATCGCTGCCGACGACCTTCGCGGTGAACTCACGGCGGTCCGACAGCCGCACCTTGACCTCGTCGGCACCTTCGACCACGTGGTGGTTGGTGAGCAGGTAGCCGTCGGAGGAGATCAGGAACCCGGTGCCCATCGAGGTGCCGCGCGGCGCACTGTCGGGCGTGCCCGGCTGGCCGGGGAACTGGAAGCCGGGACCGAAGAAACGCCGGAGGATTTCCGGCATCTGCTCGTCGTCGGGCAGCTGCTGGCCGCGCGCCTGGCGCGCCCCGACCGTCGATTCGATGCTGACAACCGCCGGGCCCACCTGTTCGACCAGGCGGGTGAAGTCCGGCAGGCCAGACACCAGCGGCGCCTGCGGCGTCGAGGAGACGGTGGTGGCGGTATCGGCCTGGGACGACGCGTTGGACTGGGCGGTCGCGGCCGGCAGTACGAGAGCCGTGGTCGCGGCAGACAGTACCGCGACCAGCGACACGGCAAGCAGGGATTTCTTCATGGAGGTCATGCACTCGACTCGTTGATCAGTATCGTCAGGACAGGGCAGCGACGACGGTGCGCTGCGGTGCCACTGCAGGGATGTGGTGGCGACCTGCCGGCAATCAACTCGCGGCGGGCCGCACGTGGACGCTCGCGCCAGGGGCCGGCCGACGGGACCGCCGGGCAGGCCTGGCGTACAGGACGCCGGGCAAGGCGGCCGTCAAGGCGACGGCGCGATGCGTGCCTCGGCCGGCTCGACCGGGAAACTGGGCAGCACGCCGCTGCCGGCCTCGGCGCCCGCCCACGACGGCGCCGGGAACGGGTCGCCGTAACGGACCGAGAACGTATCCGTGCTGGCCAGGCCCGACATCGCCGCGCGCGGCCAGGGACGCGTCCCCGGGGCCGCAGCCGGCAACTGGAACGGGACATCGTCGCTGACGATGCGCTGCAGGCCGGCGGCATCGGCCGCCGCAAGCAACGGCTGCGCGGCGAGCGACTGTGCGGCGCCACGCGGCGCACTTGCCGCAGCCACGGCGCGCGCGCCGTTGTCCTGACGGGCCTGCTGCCCGCGCAGCGCGGCACGCTGCGATTG
Source organism: Pseudomonadota bacterium (assembly GCA_023423235.1). Taxonomy (GTDB): domain Bacteria; phylum Pseudomonadota; class Gammaproteobacteria; order Xanthomonadales; family Xanthomonadaceae; genus Luteimonas. The sequence continues at coordinate 11,864 of JAFAFY010000374.1, read as the reverse complement.
GCTACGCGTGCTGCGACGCTCGCCATTGCTGCGCCGGGGCACTTCGGCCACTGCGATCGCGGCGCCGGCCACCGCCAGCGCTGCGGAGGGATCGACCTCGGCGGACCGCGGCGCCGGCGCCGGCAGCGCACTGGCGTCGGCCAGCGCGACGCCCGCGGCGGTATCGGCAGCGGAAACACCCGCGGCACCGTCGGGATCTGCGCCGGCGACGACGCTGGCAAGCGGCTCGGGCTCGCCCGATCCCAGATCATCGGTGACCGGCGTGCGACCGACGAACAGTGCCACCAGCGCGACCGAGGCCGCGAGCGCGGCGCCACCGCCCCAGCGCAGCAGCCGCGGCCGGCGTGCGGTGGTGGGCGCGATCACCGCGGCGCTGTCGCCGGCGGCGATGCCGCGGGCGATGCGCTCGGCGAAATCGGTCGGCAGCAGCGAGACCTGGCGGCCGCGCAGCACGTCGCCGCAGACCTGCCAGCGCTCGAAGCAGGCGGAGAGTTCGCCGTCGTGCTGCAGGCGGCGGCGCATGAAGCGCGCCTGGTCCTGCGACAGCTCGCCGTCGAGCATGGCCGACAGCTGCTGGCGATGGTAGATCTCGAGTTTGTCCGGATCGGGCCCGATCTGCAGGGCGTCGAGGTCGTCGGAAGGGCTCATCGTGTCACGCGCTCCACACTGGTCTGGTTGTCCATCAAGGGTCTGAGTTCCCGGTCGATCGCCTCGCGCGCCCGGAAGATGCGCGAGCGCACGGTGCCGATCGGGCAGCCCATGCGTTCGGCGATCTCCTCGTAGATGAGGCCATCGACCTCGCGCAGGTTGATCGCCACGCGCAGTTCCTCGGGCAAGGCTTGGACCGCGCGCATCACGGTTTGTTCCAGCTGCTGTCGCATCAGTTCACGTTCGGGCGTGTCGCTGTCGCGCAGGCGGATGCCGGCATCGAAATGTTCGGCGTCCTCGATGTCGATGTCGTCGGTCGGCGGCCGGCGGTTGTGGGCAACGAGATGGTTCTTGGCGGTGTTCACTGCGATGCGGTGCAACCAGGTATAGAACTGGGCGTCGCCGCGGAAATTCCCGATCGCGCGGTAGGCGCGGATGAAGGTGTCCTGGGCGACGTCCTGGACCTCGCTCCAGTCGTGGATGTAGCGCCCGATCAACGCGGCGATGCGGTGCTGGTACTTGCGCACCAGCAGGTCGAACGCGGCGCTGTCGCCGTTCTGGACGCGCTTGACCAGTTCGGCGTCGAGCTGCTGGCCTTCGTTGTTGCTCTGGCGTTCTTCGGCCATCGGGCCGCTACTCCTTGCTGGCCCGGCCTGTAACGACATGACGGGCGATAAGACAGGTGACCGCGCTGAAAGTTCCGTCACGGGCGATGTGGCATGTTTGCCGGCAACCGTGATCCATCCTTGGGGCGCCTCGCCCGTGCCACAAGCCACGGCGGCCATCGGCAGTCCAGCGACGTGCCATGGCTGCGTCACTCCGCGCCGCGGGGGGCCCGGGTTCGAGCGAGCCTTTGAAGCGGGCATTTGACGCGGGCAAATCAACCTCGGGATCATAGGCGGATTCCCCATACCCTAACGGATGGTGCCGTATGTTTGCAGGCCTCGACGGGCTCCGCTTCAGCCACTGGCAAGCCGAACTCCGCGACGACGGTGTGCTGGTGCTGGCCTTCGACCGCGCCGGCGAGTCGGTCAACACCTTCGCCCAGGACGTGCTGATCGAGCTCGACGCGCTGCTCGAACGCATCGCCCTGGACCCGCCCAAGGCGGTGGTGATCCGCTCGGCCAAGGCGCGCGGCTTCATCGCCGGCGCCGACATCCGCGAGTTCCAGCAGTTCGACGCGCAGGGCACGATCGGCGATTCGATCCGCCGTGGACAGGACGTGTTCCAGCGCCTGGCCGAACTGCCCTGCCCGACCGCCGCGGCGATCCACGGCTTCTGCATGGGCGGCGGCACCGAGATCGCGCTGGCCTGCGACTACCGCGTTGCCAGCAAGGACGGCTCGACCCGCATCGGCTTGCCGGAAGTCAAGCTGGGCATCTATCCCGGCTGGGGCGGCAGCGTGCGCCTGCCGCGGCTGGTCGGCGCGCCGGCTGCGTTCGACATGATGCTGACCGGCCGCACGCTGTCGGCCCAGGCCGCCAGGGCGATCGGCCTGGTCGACCAGGTGGTCGATCCGGCGCTGGTGGTCGATGCCGCGGCGACGCTGGCGCGCAAGGGCACGACGCGGCCGCTGAAGCAACGTTTCCTGGGCTGGGCCACCAACCTGTGGCCGGTGCGCCAGCTGCTGGCGCCGATGCTGGTCAAGCAGGTCGCGCGCAAGGCCAACAAGCGGCACTACCCCGCGCCCTACGCGATGATCGAGACCTGGCGCCGGGCCTCGGGCGATACCCGCGCGCTGCTGGCGGCCGAGCGCCGTTCGGTGGTCAAGCTGGCCGGCACGCCGACCGCGCGCAACCTCACCCGCGTGTTCTTCCTGATGGAGCGGCTCAAGGGCCTGGGCGGCAAGGCGGCCGCGCAGCAGCCGGCGATCCGCCGGGTGCACGTGGTCGGCGCCGGCGTGATGGGTGGCGACATCGCCGCCTGGTCGGCCTACAAGGGCTTCGAGGTCACGCTGCAGGACCGCGAGCAGCCCTATATCGACAAGGCCCAGGAACGCGCGGCCAAGCTGTTCGAGAAGAAGGTCAAGGACCCGGCCAAGCGCCCCGAGGTCGCCGCGCGCCTGCGCTCGGACCTGATCGGCGAAGGCGTGCCCGAGGCCGACCTGGTGATCGAGGCGATCATCGAGGACGCCGACGCCAAGCGCAGCCTGTACGCCGACCTGGAGCCGAAACTCAAGGCCGACGCGCTGCTGACCAGCAACACCTCGTCGATCCCGCTCGACGAACTGCGCACCGGCGTGCAGCGCCCGGCGCTGTTTGCCGGCCTGCACTACTTCAACCCGGTGGCGTCGATGCCGCTGGTGGAGATCGTCATGCACGACGCGGTCTCCGACGACACCGCGCAGCGCCTGGCCGCGTTCTGCAAGGCGCTCGACAAGCTGCCGGTGCCGGTCGCCGGCACCCCGGGCTTCCTGGTCAACCGCCTGCTGTTCCCGTACATGCTGGAGGCCGCGACCGCTTACGCCGAGGACATCCCGGGCAAGGCGATCGATCGTGCGGCCGTGGATTTCGGCATGCCGATGGGCCCGATCGAGCTGATCGACACCGTGGGCCTGGACGTGGCCTCGGGCGTCGGCCGCGAACTGGCGCCGTTCCTCGGCCTGCGGATTCCCGAATCCCTGGCCACCCCGCCCGAGGCCGGCAAGCGCGGCAAGAAGGACGGCCAGGGCCTGTATGCGTGGGTCGACGGCAAGCCGAAGAAGCCCGAACTGCCCAAGGACTACAAGGCGCCGGAGGACCTGCAGGACCGGCTGATCCTGCCGCTGCTCAACGAGGCCGTGGCCGCGCTGCACGACGGCGTGGTCGCCGATGCCGACCTGCTGGATGCCGGCGTGATTTTCGGCACCGGTTTCGCCCCGTTCCGCGGCGGCCCGATCCAGTACATCCGCGAGACCGGCGCCGAGGCGCTGCTCGAGCGACTGAAGGTATTGCAGGCACGGCATGGCGACCGCTTCGCCCCGCGCCCGGGCTGGGACAACCCGGCGCTGCGCGCGGACTGATGCCGCCCCGCCCCGGCGCCCCCCGCGCCCGGGACGCCAGCCCGCGGCATTGTCCCCCGACCCCGCGGGGCGCGCCGAGATGGACGCCGGCTGCTGGGTGCCGGGAGGGCAGGCCGCCTGACGGGCCGAAATGCTGTGGTGCACAATAACGTGGGCCAGTCGCCCTCCCAGCGTCTCCCGGATTCCGAATGCCCACCACGCCCGTCGTTGCCGTCCTGTCGCGGCTCCGCCCCTTCCTGCTCTGCTTCCTGTTCGGCCTGGTCTTGCTGGGAACGTCGCGACTGGCGTTGATGGCGTGGCTGCATACCTCGCTCGGGTCGTCGGCCGACGCCGCCCGGATCCTGGTAGGCGGGCTGCGGGTGGACATCGCGACGCTTTCGGGCCTGCTTGGCAGCGCCGCGGCGCTGTGGCTGCTGCTGCCGCGCCGGCTGGCCGTCACGCGCGCCGTGCGTGTGCTGTTCACCCTGTGGCTGACCGTCGTGCTGTCCACGCTGCTGGCGCTGGAGCTGGCCACGCCACCGTTCATCGCCGAATACGGCCTGCGCCCGAACCGATTGTTCGTCGAGTACCTGGTGTATCCGCGCGAGGTGGCGGCAACGGTGCTGCATGGCCACACCCTGGCCGCGGCCCTCGTCGTAGTGCTGGTAGGCACGGCGGCGGCGCTGCTGTGGTGGCGGACCGTCAGGCAGCTGCGCGTGGCCTCGGCAATCCCGGCGCGATGGCCGGCCTGCGCGCTGGCCGCGGTCGCGGTACTGCTGCTCTCGGCCCTGGCCGCGCGCGGCACGCTGGGCCATCGCCCCATGAATCCGGCGATGCTGGCCTTCAGCAGCAACCCGACAGTCAACGTGCTGCCGCTCAATTCCACCTACTCGGTGTTCTTCGCCGCGCGCGAGCTGCTGCGCGAGGAGCCGGGCGCGGAACTCTACGGCGAGATGCCCGAGGCGGAGATCATCGCCGAGGTACGCGCCGGGATGGCGCTGCCGGGGTCGGCCTTCGTCGACCCGGCATTGCCGACCCTCGCCCTGCGGCCGCCGGCGCACCGCGGCCCGCCACGCAACCTGGTCATCGTGCTGGAGGAGAGCCTGGGCGCGCAGTTCATCGGCAGCCTCGGCGGCCTGCCGCTGTCGCCGCGCTTCGATGCCCTGAGCCGCGAAGGCTGGGCGTTCGAGCGGCTCTATGCCACCGGCACGCGCTCGGTGCGCGGCATCGAGGCGGTGGTCACCGGGTTCACCCCGACGCCGGCGCAAGCGGTGGTCAAGCAGCCGCTGGCACAGCAGGATTTCTTCACCCTGGCCGAGCTGCTGCGCCGGCACGGCTACGACACCACGTTCTACTACGGCGGCGAGAGCCATTTCGACAACATGCGCGGGTTTTTCCTGGGCAACGGCTTCACCCGCACGATCGAGCAGAAGGACTACGACAAGCCGGTGTTCACCGGCTCATGGGGTGTCTCGGACGAGGACCTGTTCGCGCGCGCCCACAGCGAGTTCGACCGTCTGCACGCGGCCGGCAGGCCGTTCTTCGGCCTGGTCTTCAGCTCCAGCAACCACGACCCCTTCGAATTCCCCGACGGTCGCATCGCCCTGCACGAGACGCCCAGGCAGACCCGCGACAACGCCGCCAAGTACGCCGATTACGCGCTGGGCACGTTCTTCGACGCGGCACGCCGTTCCGCCTACTGGAACGACACGGTGTTCCTCGTCGTCGCCGACCACGATTCGCGGGTCAGCGGCCACGAACTGGTGCCGATCGGCAACTTCCACATCCCGGGCCTGATCCTCGGCCCCGGCATCGCGCCGCGGCGCGACCCGCGCATCGTCAGCCAGATCGACCTCGGGCCGACACTGCTGTCGCTGATCGGCATCGCCGACCCCACGCCGATGACCGGCCAGGACCTGACCGACCCGGCGCGGCTGCAGCCCGGCCGCGCGATGATGCAGTACGACGGCAACTACGCCTGGATGCAGGGCGATGCGGTGGCGATCCTGCAACCAGGCCGGCCGCCTGCGCAGTTCCGCTACCTGCCGGCGCAGGACGAACTGGTGGAGACGGCGCCGGATCCGGCACTGGCGCGCCGCGCGCTGGCCGAGGCCCTGTGGGCCAGCCACGCCTATCGCCAGCATCTGTACCGGCTGCCGCCGGTCGATCCCGCGCAGGCGGCGACCGCAGCGCCCGCCCGCTGAGCATCGGCCTGGCAGGCCGCTTCACATCGTGTGGTTGGGCTTCTCGGAATTCAGGGTGCCGGCCAGCAGGGTTTCGATACGGCCCTTGAGCGCCTCGCCTTCGGGGGTATCGGCAAACTGCACGCCGACTCCGGCCACGCGGTTGCCCTGGGCGCCGGCGGGCGTGACCCAGACCACCTTGCCGGCGGTCGGCAGGCGGTCGCTGGATTCGGGCAGCGTCAGCAGCAGGAACACCTCGTCGCCGAGGAAATAGCGCTTGGCGGTCGGCACGAAGATGCCGCCCTGCTTGAGATAGGACATGTAGGCGTTGTACAGCGCCGCCTTGTCCTTGACCGCCAGCGACAGGATGCCCTGTCGCGCGCCTGCACCGGTTGCACTCATTGCTCGGTTTCCTGCATCGAAAATCGCGGTTTCATCCAGTCTTTCATCACGTCAGTTGCGCGCCCAGATGCCGCGCCACTCCAGCAGCAACCCGGAGATCGCCAGGTCGGCTCGGACCGTGGTCCTGAGCAGGTCGCGGGTGCGGTTGGCGGCGTCGAACCAGGCGGCCAGCTTCCCGACTCCCGCCACATCGGTCAAGCCGGCGGCGCGCGCCAGCGCCAGGTCCGCGGCATGCCGCAGGCGCAGCGCGGCGTGTTCGTCACCGGCCCAGCGCTGCGCGGTGGCGACCGCGGCAAGCTCGCCCTTGGCCAGCCCGGCCAGGTCCTTCTGCACCTCGCGGCGCAATTGCATGCCGCCATCGGCCAGCCAACTGGCCGCAAGCCCGGGGTGGCCCTTGGCCGCCTCCAGTGCCTCGTCGGCGTCGCGCCCGGCATGCCCCTGGGCGATCAACCATTGCCGGGCCTCGTCCAGCGCCGGCATGCGGAACTCGACGCGCTGGCAGCGGCTGCGGATGGTCGCCGGCAGGCGCGCGGGATTGGCCGCGACCAGCCACAGATGCCGGCCGGGTTGCGGCTCTTCCAGCGTCTTGAGCAGCGCATTGCAGGCTGCGTTGTTGATCGCATCGGCCGGGTCGATGATCGCCACCTGCGCGTCGCCGTACTGCGGGGTCAGCGACAGTTTTTCCGACAGCGTGCGGATCTGTTCGATGACGATCTCGCTGCGCAGCTTGCTGCCGTCCCTGGTCGGTACGAACGAGACGGCGTGGAAATCGGGATGGCTGCCGGCGGCCAGCAACTGCGCGATGCGCGGGTCGCGATCGGCGCCGAGCACGTGCGCGGCCAGCGCATCGGCGACCTGCCGCTTGCCCAGCAGCGCCGGGCCGCAGAACAGCAGCGCATGGCCGATGCGTTCGCCATCGAGCGCGCCCAGCGCGTGCGCGAACACGCGCTGCTGCCATGGCGCGAACCGTTGCACCTCGCCGCTCATGCCGCGTCCCGCGCGGCCAGCAGCACGCGCACGGCATCGGCTGCGACCACCTCGGCCGGACGCGTGGCATCGATGATGCGGAACCGCGCCGGCGCCTGGCGCGCGCGCTCCAGGTACCCGGCGCGTACGCGCTCGAAGAAATCGTCGCGCTCGGCCTCGATCCGGTCGGGGACCAGGTCGCGGCCGCGGGTGCGCTCGCGGCCCTGGCGCACGTCGAGGTCCAGCAGCAGGGTCAGCGCCGGCTCGATGCCGACATAGTGGCGCTCCAGCGCGGCGATGTCGGCGACATCCAGGCCGCGGCCGGCGCCCTGGTAGGCGTAGCTGGAATCGGTGAAGCGGTCGCTGATCACCCAGGCGCCGCGTGCCAGCGCAGGCGCGATGGTCTCGCGCACGTGCTGGGCGCGCGCGGCGAACATCAGCAGCAGTTCGGTCTCGGCCGCGGCGGGCTCGTGCGCGGGATCGAGCAGCAGCCCGCGGATCTTCTCCGCCAGCGGGGTGCCGCCGGGCTCGCGGGTACTGACGACCTCGCTGCCATCGGCGGCCAGCGCCTCGCGCAGCGCGCGCAGCACCGTGGTCTTGCCGGCGCCCTCGCCGCCTTCCAGCGAAACGAAGCGCGGATACGCGCGTAGTGCGCTCACTCGCCGCCCTCCGCCGTGCCGGTGGCGGCCTCGATCTCGGCCGCGTTCGGCGGCGCGGTTTCCTCGCCGGCGGCGGCCTGCGCGGCGCTGCCGCTGCTGGCATCGCCGCCGCCGAAGCGCGCGCGGTAGCGGCGCACGTACTCGCGCACGGCGACGTTGTGGGCGGCATAGGTCGGCGAGAACACGTGCCGGCCGCTGCCATCGCCCACCGCGACGAAATACAGCGCATCGCCGGCTTCCGGGTGGGTCGCGGCGTGGATCGCGGCGGCGCCGGCCATCGCGATCGGCGTCGGCGGCAGGCCGTCGCGGGTGTAGGTGTTGTAGGGCGTGTCGGTCTGCAGGTCGCGGCGACGGATGTTGCCGTCGTAGGCGGTGCCCATGCCGTAGATCACCGTCGGGTCGGTCTGCAGGCGCATGCCCAGCTTGAGGCGGCGGTTGAACACGCCCGAGATCGCCGGACGCTCGGAGGCGATGCCGGTCTCCTTCTCGATGATCGACGCCAGCACCAGCACCTCGTCGCGGCTCTGCAGGGCGAGCCCTGGATCGCGCGATTCCCAGGCGCTGTCCAGCGCGGCCTCCAGTGCGACGTTGGCGCGCCGTAGCAGGTCGATGTCGCTGTCGCCGGTCGTGTAGAGGTAGGTCTCGGGCAGGAAGCGCCCTTCCGGATGCACGCCGGCATGGCCCAGCGCGTCCATCAATGCGGCGTCGTCGATGTCCTGCAGGGTCTGCACCAGCGGCGTGGCGCGGCCGAGCGCGGCGCGCAGTTCGCGGATGTTCCAGCCTTCGACGATGGTGAAGCGGTGGTGGATCACCCGGCCATCGCGCATGCGCAGCAACAGTTCGCGCGGCGTGGTGCCGGGGTCGAGCGGATACTCGCCGACCTGGATGCGGGCATCGGCGCCAAGCTGGCGCGCCAGCGCCCGCCATTCCAGTTCGTGCCCCTCGACCACCCCGGCCTCGCGCAGCCGACCCAGCACGCGCTGGAACGAATCGCCGCGTTCGACGACGAAGGTCTGGTCTTCCGCCACGCCCGACACCGGCGCATCGGCGAAGCGGGTGTAGCGGTCGTAGAGGACATACGCCGCGCCGCCGACCAGCACCGCCGCGAGCAGCAAAAACAGGCCCACGGCCTTCAGGCCGATGCCTCGGCGGCGGGGTTGTGCGGGTTCGGTCATGGACGGCGACGGTCGGAACAAACAGGGGCATCAGGATACCGTGCCCACCACCACGCCATGCGAACGGCGGTGGCCGGTCGGCGCGCGCACCGGCGTTCTCTGCGCCACAGGGACAACGCCACACACCGGAGAGATCCATGCAACAGACGCTGATCACCGCCTACCAGGTGCTGTATTCCGCCAACCGCTTTCCGCCGCGGATCTGGCTGCAGGGCGAGGCCGGCAGCATCGGCCAACTGGTCTTCCATCCGAATGGCGAGGCGCTGCCCGAGGACGGCATCAACGGCACCACGCCGTCGCTGCACTACCACCTCGACGATTTCCAGAACGCGATCGACCTGCTGCGCAACGAGGGCCCGGTGTGGCTGCTGTACGCGGGCGCCGGTGGTGGCAACGAGAACGGGCTGATCACCGGCGCGGAACCCGTGGGCGAAGGCGAGGCGGCGCCGCAGCGCAGATTGCGGCCGCTGGCGACAGGGAGCTGACCCGGCCCCGGGGAGCCAGGCGTCAGGCCTGCACGCGTCCGCGTCCGGAACGCGTCAGCGTCGGCCGGCATGCAGCCGCCCCCGCCGCACGTCGGGGCGGTCAGCCCCGCGCCACTGCGCCGTTGCCGGCCGGCCAGTCTGGACGGCTCGCCGCCGACGGCTCGCCTGCGACCGCCTGCCCTGCAGGGCACGCCCCGCACGCAGTCTCAGTCCGCCATGCCTCAGTCCGCCATGCCGAGCGCGCGCAGCGTGCCGCGGGCCTTGGCACGGGTCTCGTCGAGTTCGCGCTGCGGGTCGGAGTCGGCAACGACGCCGGCGCCGGTACGGAAGCGGACCTCGCCGCCCTCGACCTCGGCGCTGCGGATCAGGATGTTGAGGTCGAGGTCGCCATCGCGGTTCAGCCAGCCCATCGCGCCGGTATAGGCGCCGCGCCCCTGCCCTTCCAGCTCGGCGATGATCTGCATGCAGCGCACCTTGGGGCAGCCGGTGATGGTGCCGCCGGGAAACACCGCGGCGACGACTTCGCCCGGGGTGGCATCCGCGCGCAGCCGCCCGCGCACGTTACTGACGATGTGGTGCACGTGCGCGTAGCTTTCCACGCACATCAGCTCGTCGACCTCGACGCTGCCCGGCACGCAGACCCGGCCCAGGTCGTTGCGCTCCAGGTCGACCAGCATCACGTGCTCGGCGCGCTCCTTGGGATGGCCGACCAGCTCGCCGATCCGCGCCGCGTCGTCGTCGCCGGCAAAGCGCGCACGCGTGCCGGCGATCGGCCGGGTCTCGACCACGTCGCCGCGGATCGACACCAGCCGCTCGGGCGAGGCGCTGGCAACGGACCAGCCCGCGCCGGCGAACAACCCCGCGAACGGCGCCGGGTTGTGCTGGCGCAGGCGGGCATACAGCGCGGCCGCATCGACCGGGGCGTCGAAGCGCGCGCGCCAGCCGCGCGACAGGTTGGCCTGGAACACGTCGCCGGCGGCCAGGTAATCGAGCACCCGGCGCACGCCGCCGATGAAGTCCGCATCCGGGTCCTCCTCCAACGCAGCCGGCGGCTGCCAGGCGCTGGCCGGCACGACCGCGGGTTGCACCGCATCGGCCAGCAGCACCGCCAGCAGCGACGCGTGCGCGGACTCGGCGATCGCGACACATTCGCCGGTCGCATGGTCGCGCAGGATCGCCGCCGGGCAACGCCGGGCGATCGCCACGGGCAGCCTGCCGGGGGCATCGGCCAGCCGCAGCACCGGCTCGACCTCACGCGCCAGCTCGTAACCCAGGAACAGCGCCCAGCCGCCGCGGAACGGCCAGCGCGGCGCCTCGCGCTCGATGCGCGCTGCCTGCCATGCCGCATCCAGCGCATCCAGGAATCCGCCCGCGACCACGTTGCCGTGCGCGTCGCGGGTCACGCCATCGTTGCCAAGCTGCAGCGACGGCCCGTCGGCGGCCAGCAGCAGGTCCCAGCGCGCATGCGCGGTGCCATGCGCCACCGACTGCAACAGCAGCGGATAGCGCGCCGGCGCGGCGCGCTGCACCGCCAGCAGGTCGGTATCGGCGGGCAAGGCGTGGGTGATCAGCACGGCACGTCCTCCGCTGGTGGCTGCAGCCGCCAGCCGGCATGCGCCAGCACCCGCGCGCACAGGGCGACGAAGGCATCGGGCGCAAGATCGTTCTTGGCGTCGTTGGTACGCCAGGCGCAGATGCGGAACCCGCTGGCCGCGTCGCTGGCGATTTCGTGGTCGACGCTGGGCAACAGCGCGAACCCGCTGCGGTAGGCATGCCGCCCGTCGCGGGAGGCATCGTTGCGATATCTGCTGAGCAGGTGCCAGTCCAGCGCCTCGCCGGTGTAGGCATCGCGCCCACCGCAGGCGACGACCGCGGCATGGATCGCCAGCTTGTATTCGGCCACCGTGCAACTGCGCCCCCGGCTCCGGTCGCGCCGCACATGCGCCACCGCCTTCCTGGCCAGCCAGCGCGCATACGTCGGCGGCTCGACCACGCCCTCCAGGAACGCCGGCATTGCGAACTTCCCCGCTGGCCTGGCGATCACGGCGCGCATGCGGCGGGGCTCAGGCGTCCAGCTCGGTCCAGCGCAGGTAGGCGCCGTCCAGTGCCTCCTGCGCCTGCTGCAGCGCGGCGCCATGCGCGGCGATCGCGGCGGCGTCGCGCTGGTAGAACGCGGCTTCGTTCATCTCGGCGGTCATCATCGCGACCTCGGCCTCCAGCGATTCGATCCGCGCCGGCAGCTGTTCCAGCTCGCGCTGGTCCTTGTAGCTGAGCTTGCGCCGCGGCGCGGCGGGCGCCACCGGGGCTGCGGCAGCGGGCGCCGCGGCAGGCTTCGCTGCGGCGGGCGCGACCGCGGTGGTGGTGGC
>JAFAFY010000373.1 GCA_023423235.1 Pseudomonadota bacterium | reverse complement strand
GCCCGCTCGCGTGCCGCATGCCCCCTTCACAGCCAGGATCCATCATGTCCCTGAACGCCGTTTTCGATACCGACCGTGGCCCGATCAAGGTCGAGCTCTACCCCGACAAGGCCCCGCTGACCGTGGCCAGTTTCGTCAACCTCGCCAAGCGTGGTTTCTACGATGGCCTGAACTTCCACCGCGTGATCCCGGACTTCATGATCCAGGGCGGTTGCCCGGAAGGGTCCGGTCGCGGCGGCCCGGGCTACAAGTTCGAGGACGAGACCAACAACGGCGTCAAGCATGAGCGTGGCGTGCTGTCGATGGCCAACGCCGGTCCCAACACCAACGGCAGCCAGTTCTTCATCACCCATATCAAGACCGACTGGCTGGACGGCAAGCACACCGTGTTCGGCAAGGTCACCGAAGGCCTGGACATCGTCGATTCGGTCAAGCAGGGCGACAAGATCAAGTCGGTGAAGATCTAGGTCGACGACGACTCAGAACTAGCCGCCAAGGCCGACCGCGTGGCCGAGTGGAACAAGATCCTGGCGGCCTGATCGCGCCTCCCGGCTTGCCCGCCAGACGCCGCGACGGCCTTGCCGCCGCGGCGTTTCGCGTTCTGGCATCGCCGCGGGCCTGGTTGTTGCGCGCCCGGACCTGCCACGGTGGCGACGGGAGCGCATGCTAAAATTTCGGGCTGTTGCCGGGCGGCAGGTCCGGTGCCCGTTCCCAGAGGTTCCGCGATGCCCCAGCTTGCCCGCCGCATCGGCCGCGCCCGGCCCAGCGCCATCATGCAGGTCGCCGAGAAGGCGAAGCGGTTGAAGGCGGAAGGCCGCGACATCATCGGTTTCTCGATCGGCGTGCCCAACTTCCTGCCGGGCGCGCACGTGTATGCGGCCGCGCGCGAGGCGCTGTCGCACGACTCCGGCCAGTACGGCAGCAACCGCGGCAGCGACGCGCTGCTGGACGCCTTCATCGGCCATCTCGACGCGATCGGCCTGACCGGCTACGCCCGTGCCAACTGCGCGGTGGGCATCGGTGCCAAGCACGTGCTCTACAACCTGGCCGAGGTGCTGCTCGACGAGGGCGACGGCCTGGCGTTCGCCACGCCCTACTGGACCACCTACCTGGACATCGCCGAGATCGTCGGCGCCGACATCCAGCTGCTGCCGTGTCCGCCCGAGCAGGATTACAAGCTCACGCCCGCGCAGCTCGACACGGCGCTGGCCCGGCGGCCCAAGGTGTTCCTGTTCAACAACCCGTCCAACCCGACGGGCATGGTCTACACGCGCGGCGAGATCGCCGCGCTGGCCGACGTGCTGGTGCGCCATCCCGAGACCTGGATCGTCACCGACGACATCTACAACCGCATGGTGTTCGACGGCATCGGTTACCACAATTTCGTCCAGGCGCGGCCCGAACTGCGCGAGCGCACGATCATCGTCGATTCGCTGTCCAAGACCTACGGCATGCCGGGCTGGCGCGTCGGCCTGCTGGTCGGGCCGGAAGTCGTCGCGAAAGCATTCACCACGATGAATTCCAACCACATCACCAATGTGCCGGAAGTGGTGACGGCCGCGGCGATTGCCGCGCTGTCCGGCCCGCAGGACGTGCCGGAGGCGCGCTGCGCCGAGTTCCAGGCGCGCCGCGATACGGTGATGGCGGCGCTGGCGCAGATCCCCGGCGTGGTGTGCCCGCGGCCGGCGGGCGCGTTCTACGTGTTTCCCGACATCAGTGTCGCCTTTGGCAAGTCGCACGACGGCACCCGCATCGACAACGACGTCGACTTCTGCAATGCGCTGCTCGATGCCAAGGGCGTGGCCTGCGTGCCCGGCTCGGCGTTCGGCGAGCCGCGCGCGATCCGCATCAGTTACACCTGCCCGGCGGCGCAGCTCGCGCCGGGGCTGGACCGCATCCGCGCGTTCTTCGCGGAACTGGTCTGAGCCCGCACCGGTTTTCCCTCCCGCGACCCCACGAAAGAACGAAGAGGATTCGATTGATGAACAAGCCCGTCCGTGTTGCCGTCACCGGTGCCGCCGGCCAGATCGGTTACGCCCTGCTGTTCCGGATCGCCTCCGGCGAGATGCTGGGCAAGGACCAGCCGGTGATCCTGCAGCTGCTGGAGCTGCCGGTCGACAAGGCCCAGGCCGCGCTCAAGGGCGTGATCATGGAGCTCGAGGACTGCGCGTTCCCGCTGCTGGCCGGCGTGGTCGGCACCGATGATCCGGAAGTCGCGTTCAAGGACGCGGACATCGCCCTGCTGGTGGGCGCGCGTCCGCGCGGCCCGGGCATGGAGCGCAAGGACCTGCTGCTGGAGAACGCCAAGATCTTCACCGCGCAGGGCGCGGCGCTGAACAAGGTGGCCTCGCGCGACGTCAAGGTGCTGGTGGTCGGCAACCCGGCCAACACCAATGCCTACATCGCGATGAAGTCCGCGCCGGACCTCAACCCGAAGAACTTCACCGCGATGCTGCGCCTGGACCACAACCGCGCGCTGAGCCAGCTGGCGACCAAGGCCGGCGTGCCGGTCGGCGAGATCGAGGGCCTGATCGTCTGGGGCAACCACAGCCCGACGATGTACCCCGACTACCGCTTCGCCACCGCGGGCGGCGTCAATCTCAAGGACAAGATCGACGACGCCGACTGGAACGCCAACACCTTCATCCCGCAGGTCGGCAAGCGCGGCGCCGCGATCATCGAGGCCCGTGGCCTGTCCTCGGCGGCCTCCGCGGCCAACGCCGCGATCGACCATATCCACGACTGGGTGCTGGGCAGCAATGGCAAGTGGGTGACGATGGGCGTGCCGTCGGACGGCAGCTACGGCATCCCCGAAGGCGTGATCTTCGGCTTCCCGGTCACCACCGAGAACGGCGAGTACACCCTGGTCAAGGACGTGGCGATCGACGACTTCAGCCAGAAGGCGATCGACAGGACCCTGGCCGAACTGGAAGAAGAGCGCAGCGGCGTGGCGCATTTGCTGGGCTGAGCCTGCTCGACTGCGGGACGACGCCACTGTGTGGAAAAGAACGCCGGGCCTGTCCCGGCGTTTTTTTGTGGTTTTCATGGGGCGGCTTGCCTTGGGCGGCGTGCGTTCGCCGGGGAATGCGTGTGCCGGCGCCGCCGCGCCATGGCGCGGGCGTTCTCCTGTTTGCGACGGCTTAGACCAACGTCGATGCGACCGCCCTGTGCATGGGCGGGATAATCGCGGCGATGCGGCCCGGGGTCGGTCCGGCGGCGCGGGAGGAGATCGCAATGTCGCTGCACGCCTATGAGCAACACCTCGAACGCAACCAGGCCAACTACACCGCGCTGTCGCCGCTGAGTTTCCTGCGCAAGGCCGCGCAGGTGCATCCCGACCGCGTCGCGCTGATCCACGGCGAACGCCGCCTGAGCTGGGCGCAGGTGTATGCACGCTGCCGGCGCCTGGCCTCGGCGCTGCAGGCCTGGGGCGTCGGGCGCGGCGATACCGTCGCCGCGATGCTGCCCAACACCCCGGCGATGCTGGAACTGCATTACGGGCCGGCGATGCTCGGCGCGGTGCTCAACACCCTCAACACCCGGCTCGATGCCGAGACCCTGGCGTTCATGCTCGACCACGGCGAGGCGCGGGTGCTGTTCACCGACCGCGAATTCTCGCCGGTGATCGAGCGGGCGCTGGCACTGTGCCGGTTCCCGCCGCGGGTGGTCGACGTCGACGACGTGGAGGCGGTGGGCGGGGAGCTGATCGGCGAGATCGAGTACGAGGACTTCCTGGCCGGCGGCGCGGCGGATTTCGCGATGACGCTGCCGCAGGACGAGTGGGATGCGATCTCGCTCAATTACACCTCCGGTACCACCGGCGACCCCAAGGGCGTGGTCTACCACCACCGCGGCGCGTATCTCAACGCGGTGGCCAACATCATCGACTGGAGCATGCCGCAGCATCCGGTGTACCTGTGGATCCTGCCGATGTTCCACTGCAACGGCTGGTGCTTTCCGTGGACGATGGCGGCGGTCGCCGGCACCCAGGTCTGCCTGCGGCGGTTCGAACCGCAGCGCGTGTTCGCCCTGATGCGCGAACACGGCGTGACCCACTTCTGCGGCGCGCCGATCGTGCACAGCGCGCTGGTCGCCGCGCCGGAGGCATGGAAGGCCGGCGTCTCCGGCGTGCATGCGCAGATCGCCGGCGCCGCGCCGCCCGCGGCGGTGATCGAGGGCATGGAGCGCATGGGGTTCCACATCACCCACGTCTACGGACTGACCGAGGTTTACGGCCCGGCCTCGCTGTGCCAGCCACGACCGGGCTGGTCAGAACTGCCGATCACCGAGCGCGCCGAGCTCAACAGCCGCCAGGGCGTCGCCTGCCTGCTGCAGGAGGACATGCAGGTGCTCGACCCGGCGACGTTGCATCCGGTGCCCTGGGACGGCGAGGCGATCGGCGAGATCATGTTCCGCGGCAACATCACCATGAAGGGGTATCTGAAGAACCCGACCGCGACCGACCAGGCGTTCGAGGGCGGCTGGTTCCATACCGGCGATCTTGCGGTGGTGTACCCGGACGGCTACGTCCGTATCCGCGACCGTTCCAAGGACGTGATCATCTCCGGCGGCGAGAACATCTCCTCGATCGAGGTCGAGGACGCGCTGTGCCGGCATCCGGCGGTGATGGACGCGGCGGTGGTGGCGCGGCCCGACCAGAAGTGGGGCGAGACGCCGTGCGCGTTCGTGCAGCTCAAGGATGGCGACGCGGCGGACGCGGATGCGCTTGCCAGCTACTGCCGGCAGCATCTGGCCGGCTTCAAGGTGCCGCGTGCTTTCGTGTTCGGTGACCTGCCGCGCACCGCGACCGGCAAGGTGCAGAAGTTCGTATTGCGCGAGCGTGCGCGCGAGCTGGAGTAGGCGGCGCGGGCGGTCGGTCGCGATGGCCGCGGCAGGCAGTGGATTCGCGCAATCGCAGCCGTGCGCACGCCGCCGGAAGGCCGGCCCCGGGGTTGATCGATGCGATCAACCTGTCGCGGAAATCCGCGGATTTACAGGGGTTTTTCCACCCGCGGGCGTGCTTAAGACCAACGTCGTAGCGCGCCGCGATACGCCTCGGGTCTAGCCTCCGGACACAGTCAACGGGAGAGGACCATGGACTACGCGGAATTCCATCGACGCTCGATCGAAACCCCCGAGGCGTTCTGGGGCGAGCAGGCCAAGGCGATCCACTGGCACAAGGTGCCCGAGCGCATCCTCGACTACGACACGCCGCCGTTCCGCAAGTGGTTCGTCGGCGGCGAGACCAACCTCTGCTACAACGCCGTCGACCGGCATGTCGTCGAGCGCGGCGACCAGCTTGCGCTGGTGGCGATCTCCAGCGAGACCAACGAGACCCGCGAGTACACCTACCGCCAGCTCTACCGCGAGGTCAACGATTTCGCCGCGGTGCTCAAGGCGCTGGGCGTGGGCCGCGGCGACCGCGTGGTCATCTACATGCCCAACATGGCCGAGGCGGTGTTCGCGATGCTGGCCTGCGCGCGCATCGGCGCGGTGCACTCGGTGGTGTTCGGCGG
>JAFAFY010000316.1 GCA_023423235.1 Pseudomonadota bacterium | reverse complement strand
CGCTGCCGTCGGGACGGCCGGACACCAGCGGCAGGAAGATCTGCTCGACCATGTCCTCGGGCACGCCGCGGCCGTCGTCGACCACCTCCAGCCGCAGCACCATCGCGTGGACCTCCTCGCCGATGCGTACCTGCACCGCCGCGCGCGTGCGCAGGGTGACGTTGGCGGCGCCGGCCTGGATCGCATTGCGCACCAGGTTCCAGATCGCCTGCACCAGGCGATCGGGATCCCCGGGCAGCTCCGGCAGGCTGGGGTCGTAGTCGCGCACCAGGCGCACCGCCCAGCCGGCATCCGCCTCGGCCAGGCGCAGCACCTGTTCCAGCACCACATGGATGTTCAGCGGCCGGTGCGGCTGCGGTGGCTGCGGCGACAGCAGCTGGTCCACCAGGCTGCCCAGGCGCGCGACCTCGGCCTCGACCAGCGCCACCAGCTCGCGCGAATCGCCATCGCCGGCCCGCCTGGCCAGCAGCTGCGCGGCGCCCTTGAGGCCGGCCATCGGATTGCGCAGTTCGTGCGCCAGCCCGCGGAAGGCCGCCGACAGCGCCAGCGGCATCGCCTGCGCCGGGTCGGCGCCCGGGAACTCGTCCACCGGATGCGCCTCCAGCAGCACGTGCTCGCCATCGCGCGAGAGCCAGGCATCGGCGAAGCGCGGCTCGCCGCCGAGGAACGCCAGGGCCAGGCGCCGGATCCGCAGCGGCGCATCGGCGGCATCCTCGACATGCCGCAGCGCGTGCCGCAGCGCCTCGCCATCGACCTCCAGCGCCGCCAGCGGCTGTTCCAGCAGGCGCTTGCGACCCACCCCCAGCCAGCGCGCGAACGCCAGGTTGCAGTCGGCCACGCGCCCGTCCAGCCGCGCCCAGACCAGCGGCGTGGTCAGGCCATCGAAGGAGCGGGCGAGGGTGGCGCTGTCGAACATTGCACCAATTTAGTGCAGGGGCGCGGGTTGCGGAAGCGGGCGGCCGCCTGCGGCGGCGGGCCGGTCATCGCCCCCGGCAACCCGGGCACACCCGTACAGACGCCGCGCGCACCTGCTGGCAGCATGCGGGTGGGTATTGTCCCGGTCTGGCGAGGCGCCCGTGTGCGCTCGCTTCCGGCGGCCGCGTCCCTATAATCACGCCATGTAACCGTTTTCACAGGATTTGCGCATGCGTCTCGACGATCGACTCGAAGCCCTGCTCGCCAGCATGACCGTGGAGGAAAAGGTCGGCCAGCTGGGCATCTTCGCCGACATGCTGCGACCGTTCGCGGCCGACGTGAATCCCGAGATGAACGAGTTGAACGCCGGCGAGCTGCGCGAGCAGATCCGCGCTGGGCGCGTCGGCGCGGTATTCAACGGCGTGGGCGCGGTGCAGGGCCGCGAGTCGCAGCGCATCGCGGTGGAGGAAAGCCGGCTCGGCATTCCGCTGCTGATGGGCGCCGACGTGATCCACGGCATGCGCACGGTGTTCCCGATCCCGCTGGGCGAGGCGGCGAGCTTCGAGCCGGACCTGGCCGAGCGCACCGCGCGCGCGGCGGCGGTGGAGGCCACCGCCTGCGGCCTGCACTGGACCTTCGCGCCGACCCTCGACATCGCCCGCGACCAGCGCTGGGGCCGCGTGGCCGAGGCCGCCGGCGAGGACGTGGTGCTGGGCAACGCGTTCGCGGCGGCGCGCGTGCGCGGTTTCCAGGGTCCGGACCTGACCGTGGACGACGCCCTGCTGGCCACGCCCAAGCATTTCGTCGGCTACGGCGCAGTCCTCGGCGGGCTGGAGTACAACAGCGTCGAAATCTCCGAGGGCACCCTGCGCGACGTCCACCTGCCGCCGTTCAAGGCCGCGCTCGATGCCGGCGCGCTGACGGTGATGAGCGCCTTCAACGACATCAACGGCGTGCCGGCCTCGGCCCACGACGAGCTGCTGACCAGCGTGCTGCGCGGCGAATGGGGCTTCCCGGGGTTCGTGGTCTCGGACTACACCGCCGATTTCGAGCTGGTGGCGCACGGCTTCGCTGGCGACGAGCGCGAGGCGACGAAGCTCTCGTTCACCGCAGGCGTGGACATGAGCATGCAGAGCGGCCTCTACGCCACCTGGCTGCCCGAGCTGGTCGCCAGCGGCGAGGTGTCGATGGAAACGCTGGACCTGGGCGTGCGCCGGGTGCTGGCGGTCAAGCAGGCGATCGGCCTGTTCGACCATCCCTACCGTTCCCTCGATCCCGAGGCCGAGGCCGCGCTCGATCCGCAGGCGCTGCATGGCGACCTCGCACGCGACGCCGCGCGCCGCTCGATCGTGCTGCTGAAGAACGACGGCGACCTGCTGCCGCTGCGCAGGTCCGGACAGAAGATCGCACTGATCGGCCCGTTCGCCCGCGACCGCGACAACATCGAGGGCTGCTGGACCCTGTTCGGCGACAAGTCGGGGTACGTCACCCTGGAGGACGGCCTGCGCGTCGCGCTCGACGACGGCGATGCGCTCCGCGTGGTCGACGGCAGCGGCATGGAGGCGGCGCTCGACGGCGGCATCGATGCGGCGGTGGCGGCCGCACGCGCGGCCGACGTGGTGCTGCTGGCGATCGGCGAGCCGCAGAACTACAGCGGCGAGGCGCAGTCGCGGACCCAGATCATCGTACCCGCTGCGCAGCAGGCGCTGGCCGAAGCGGTCGCCGCGACCGGCACGCCGGTCGTGGTGCTGCTGCGTCATGGCCGCGCGCTGGCGCTGCACGGCGCGGTGCGCGATGCCGGCGCGATCCTGGCGACCTGGTTCCTCGGCAGCCAGACCGGCCACGCGGTCGCCGACGTGGTGTTCGGCGCCTACAACCCGTCGGCGCGCCTGCCGGTGAGCTTTCCGCGCGATTCCGGCCAGCAGCCGCTGTACTACAACCGCCAGCGCACCGGGCGCCCGGAACTGCCGGACATGCAGGAGTTCAAGAGCCGCTGGCGCGAGATGCCGCATGCGCCGCTGTATCCCTTCGGCCACGGCCTGTCGTACACGCGCTTCGACTACGGCCCGCTGCAGCTCTCATCCGATGTCCTCGACTGGGACGGCGCCTTGACCGTCTCGGCCACGCTGCGCAACAGCGGCGAACGCGCCGGCGAGGAAGTGGTGCAGCTCTACATCCACGACCGCGTCGCCAGCCGCGTGCGCCCGATCCGCGAGCTCAAGGATTTCCGCAAGGTCGCGCTGGCCCCGGGCGAGACCACGACGGTGCACTTCAGCCTGCGCCGCGAGCAGCTGGCCTTCACCACCCGCAGCGGCGCGTTCGCCGCCGAGCCGGGACTGTTCGACGTGTGGATCGCGCCGGATTGCGAATCGGGAACCGCCGCGCAGTTCGCATTGCGCGCGGCGGACGACGCCGGCTGACCGGACGGGCTGGCCTGTCGTGGCCTGCGCCGCTGCGACTGGCTGGGGTTACTGCACCGCCGGAATCGTCCAGCCCTGCACCAGCGCATGCAGGATGCGCCGGTCCTCGTCGTCCAGCGCACCGGTGGCCTGGCCACGGAAACGCATGCGGAACGCGCACACGGTGGCGTCGAGGTCGTCGACCGGATAGCCGACCAGGCGCAGCGCCTGCACCGCGTCGAAATCCGCCGGCGCCGGCGCGGTGCCGTCCTGCGGCCACACGCCATAGCCGTGCGCGGCCAGGCGCTTCCAGGGGAAGTGCACGCCGGGGTCGATCTTGCGCGTGGGCGCCATGTCGGAGTGGCCGATGAAGTTCTCCGGCGGGATGCCCCAGCGCGTCTTCAGGTCGGCCAGCAGCACCAGCAGGCTGGCGATCAATGGCTCGCTGAAGGGTTCACGGCCGTTGTTGTCGAGCTCGATGCCGATCGAGCCGGAATTGACGTCGCTGACCGTGCCCCAATGACCGCCGCCCGCGTGCCAGGCGCGGTCGCGGTCGGAGACCAGCTGATAGCGCGCACCGTCCTTGCCGATCAGGTAGTGCGAACTGACCCGCCCGCCGCTGTTGGCGGTGCGCAGGGTATGCAGGCTCTGCTGCACCGAGTCCTGCTCGGTGTAGTGCAGCACCACCAGCACCGGCCGGCGCGCATCGTGGTTGGGTGACGGCACCCAGGTCGCCAGCGGGTTGCGCGGCGCCTGGTGGGCACAGGCCGACAGCAGCAGCGTGGCGAGCACGGGGACCAGTACGGAGGTGCGTCGGGAGATGGGGAGTGTCGGCATGTCCGCATTGCACCCGCTCGGCACGCAAGGTGCAAGGGTTTGGGGACGATCGCGTCGCGGACAGCGGCCTTCGCAAATTGCCGGTACGGGAAACACCGCGATCGATCACCCCGGCCGCATTGCACGCGCGGCGCCACCTTCACCCCAACCCCTCTCCCGCAAGCGGGAGAGGGGCCAGGAAACTCGGCGCGGCGGGCAAGGTCCGGGGCGCCGATGCACGCGATGTGGTTCTACTTCTCGTAGGCCGATTCGCCGTGCGAGACGATGTCCAGACCCGCGCGCTCGTCCTCTTCGCTGACCCGCAGGCCGGTGACCAGGCGGGTGATGAGGATCGCGACCGCGGTCACCACCGCGCACCACAACACGGTGAACGCCACGCTGACCAGCTGCACCCACACCTGCGCGCCGATCGCCAGGTCCGCTTCGGTGCCGCCCAGCGACTGCGCACTGAACACGCCGGTCAGCAAGGCGCCGACGATACCGCCGATGCCGTGCACGCCGAACACGTCCAGGCTGTCGTCGGCGCGCAGCAGGCGCTTGAGGCCGGTGACGCCCCACACGCACAACGCGCCGGCAGCCAGGCCGATCACCAGCGCGCCCATCGGGCCGACGGTGCCCGCAGCCGGGGTGATGCCGACCAGACCGGCGATCGCACCCGAGGCCGCGCCCAGCGCCGACGGCCGGCCCTTGGTGAAGGCCTCGACGATGCTCCACGCCACCACGCCGGCCGCGGTCGCGACCATGGTGTTGAGCATCGCCAGCGACGCGCTGGCATCGGCGGCGAGCGCGGAACCGGCGTTGAAACCGAACCAGCCGACCCACAGCAGCGAAGCGCCGATGAAGGTGAAGGGCACATTGTGCGGCTTGATCGCCTCACGGCCGTAGCCCAGGCGCTTGCCGAGGAAGTACGACCCGACCAGGCCCGCGACACCGGCATTGATGTGCACCACCGTGCCGCCGGCGAAATCGATCACGCCCTTGTGCGCCAGGAAGCCGTCCTCACCGCTCCACACCATGTGCACCATCGGCAGGTAGGCGAAGGTCACCCACAGCACCGAGAACAGCAGCACCGCGGAGAACTTGATGCGCTCGGCGAAGGCGCCGACGATCAGCGCCGTGGTGATGCCGGCGAAGGTCGACTGGAACACGATGAACAGGAATTCCGGAAGCCCGCCGGCGTCGGTGTCGGCGGTGATGCCGCGCAGGAAGGCCTTCTCGGTGAACGAGCCGAAGAACGCGTTGCCTTGCGTGAACGCCGCGCTGTAGCCGTAGGTGACCCACAGGATGATCACCACCGAGAACACCACCAGCACCTGCATCAGCACCGAGAGCACGTTCTTGGCGCGCACCATGCCGCCGTAGAACAGCGCCAGGCCTGGCACCACCATCAGCAGCACCAGCAGGGTCGAGGTCAGCATCCAGGCGACGTTGCCGCTGTCGAAGGCCGCGGCCTCGGGCGCGGCCACGTCCTCCTCGATCACTAGCGCTGCACCGTCGGGCAGCGCGCTGGTCTGGATCTCGACTTCCTCGACCACGTCGATCGTCGGCGTCGATTGCGCCAGCGCGCCACCCGCGGCGCCAAGCAGCAGCACCGTGCACAGCAGGGACAGGCACAGCGCCTGCAGGCGGGGCCGCCACCCCGAAATCGTCATTGCGTTCATGCGGAACTCTCCGAAGTGGGGGTTAGAGGGCGTCGGCGCCGATCTCGCCGGTGCGGATGCGCAGGGCCTGCTCCAGGGCGATGACGAACACCTTGCCGTCGCCAACCTTGCCGGTCGCCGCGGCCTGGGTGATGGCCTCGAGCGCGGGTTCGAACACCGCGTCGCTGACCGCGCATTCGATCTTGAGCTTGGGCAGGAAATCGACGACGTACTCGGCGCCGCGGTACAGCTCGGTGTGGCCCTTCTGGCGACCGAACCCCTTGACCTCGGTGACGGTCAGCCCCGACACGCCGACCTCGCCGAGGGCCTCGCGTACCTCGTCGAGCTTGAACGGCCGGATGATCGCGATGATCAGTTTCATGCAGGTTCTCCTGTGGACATGCGCACCGCGTCAGAACGACTTGGTGACGGCGAAAGTGACGGTGCTGTCTGGACCGATCAGGTCGTTGTCGTTCCAGGCCAGGGCGAGGTCGAAACCGTTGTCGAAGGACTTGCCGATGCCCGCCGACCAGAACGCGTAGGTCGCGGTGCCGGCGCTGCCCGCCACCCACTGCTTGCCGACCGCGCCGTCGAGCGTCCAGCCGGGCGCGAACTCCCAGCCGACGCCGAGGTCGAGGTTGCTGCTGCCATCGGAGTCGGGAATGCCGAACAGGTCGGTGACGGCGTAGGAATACGTGGCGCTGAGGATGTTCCAGCTCAGGCCGACGTACAGTTCGGTGGTGTCGGCCTTGTCGAAACCGGCCGGATAGCTGCCCGGATACCAGTAGTACACGGCGCCGACGTCGTACTCGACGCCGCTGTCGCCGAACGCGCCGCGATAGCCGAGGTAGCCGTCGAGTTCGAGCTGGCTGGAGACGTCGGGATGGGAATCGGCCAGCCAGCTGATGCTGCTGCCCCAGGTGCCGGCGTAGAAGCCGCTGTCGTGTTCCCACTCGATGCCGCCCTGCAGGGCCGGCTTTTCATCGGTCTGGGAGATGCCGCGGAACAGGTAGTCGCTGGTCAGGGTGATCGAACCGGAGACTTCGGCGTGCGCGATGCCCAGCGGGAGCAGACCAAGGCCCAACAGTGTTGCGGTTGCGTGCTTGCGTGGCGACATGACACAGGCTCCTCAAATGATTGGAAAGCCCTCCCGGTCATTGCGTGCAGCATTTCGGTGGTACTGGCATGGCAGACAAACGACGTTCCGGACGCGATGCTGGCGGCATCGCACCCGCGACCTGCGCTCTGTGGCGCCTGTGGCCGGATTGCTCCCCCTGGAGCGGCTTTCCACGCGGTCGACGTGACACTGCCGTCGATCGCGGTTCCTGTGTGGCTGCCTGCATCCGGCGACGCCCCCGACCGTGGGGGAGGGAAGGCGTCGCCGTCGGCAGGGTGCTGCGTCAGTGCATGCTGTGTTGCGCTGGAACGACGCGATGCATCAGATCGCGTAGTACAGCTGGTACTCCAACGGATGCGTCGCGGCGCGGAACTTGGTGACCTCCTGCATCTTCAGCGCGATGTAGCCGTCGATGAAGTCGTCGGTGAACACGCCACCGGCCTTGAGGAACTCGCGGTCGGCGTCGAGTGCTTCCAGCGCCTGGTCCAGCGAGTGGCACACGGTCGGGATCAGCTTCTCCTCTTCCGGCGGCAGGTCGTAGAGATCCTTGTCGCTCGGACCGCCCGGGTCGATCTGGTTCTTGATGCCGTCCAGGCCGGCCATCATCAGCGCGGCGAAGGTCAGGTAGCCGGACTGGATCGGGTCGGGGAAACGCATCTCGATGCGGCGCGCCTTGGGATTGGCGACGTAGGGGATACGGCATGAGGCGGAACGGTTGCGGGCCGAATAGGCCAGCATCACCGGCGCCTCGAAACCCGGCACCAGGCGCTTGTAGCTGTTGGTGCCGGCATTGGTGAAGGCGTTGATCGCACGCGCGTGCTTGAACACGCCGCCGATGTACCACAGCGCGGTCTGCGACAGGCCGCCGTAGCCGTCGCCGGTGAACAGGTTGGTGCCGCCCTTGGCCAGCGACTGGTGCACGTGCATGCCGCTGCCGTTGTCGCCGACGATCGGCTTGGGCATGAAGGTGGCGGTCTTGCCGTTGCGGAAGGCGACGTTCTTGATGATGTACTTCATCGCCTGCAGTTCGTCGGCCTTGGTGACCAGCGAGTTGAAGCGGGTGCCGATCTCGCACTGGCCGGCGTTCGCCACCTCGTGGTGGTGGACCTCGACCTCGATGCCGATCTCCTCGAGCGTCTTGCACATCTCCGCGCGCAGGTCGTGCAGCGAGTCGAGCGGCGCGACCGGAAAGTAGCCGCCCTTGATGCCGGGACGATAGCCGCTGTTGCCGCCTTCGTATTCCTTGGCCGAGTTCCAGTGCGCTTCCTCCGACTCGATGTGGAAGAAGGTGTGGCCCATCTCGTTGGAATAGCGCACCGAATCGAACACGAAGAACTCGGGCTCGGGGCCGAAGAACGCCTGGTCGGCGATGCCGCTGGACTTGAGATACGCCTCGGCGCGCTTGGCGACGCCGCGCGGGTCGCGCGCATAGGCCTGCATGGTGGCCGGCTCGAGCACGTCGCAGACGATGTTGATCGTCGGGTCGGCGGTGAACGGGTCGATGAAGGCGGTCGCCGGGTCGGGCAGCAGCACCATGTCGGACTCGTTGATGCCCTTCCAGCCCGGGATCGAGGAGCCGTCGAACATCTTGCCGTCCTCGAACAGGCCCGGCTCGATGATCGAACGCGGATAGGTCACGTGGTGCTGGACGCCGCGCATGTCGGTGAAGCGCAGGTCGACGAACTCGACCTTGTTGTCGTTGATCAGCTTTTCGACGTTATCGATGGACATCGGGGCAACCGCCTTGGTGTTGTGTGTACAGGATGTGTACGCAACACCCGTGCCAGCGTGCGCCAACCAATGGAATCAGTGACTTGCCTGCCTATGGCGCACGGGAAGCCCAGAATTTCGCACCATTCAGGTGCAGATGACGCATCATTTCGCACCAGCTTGATGCGCCGCTCATCCGTCCAGCGGCAACCCGCGCCAGGCCTTGACGGTACGCAGCACGAAGCTGGAGTTCACGTCCTCGACCGCCGGCTGGTTGAGCAGCCGGTCGAGCAGGAAGCGCGAGAAGTGGTCGAGGTCGCGCACCACCACCTGCAGCAGGTAGTCCATGTCGCCGCTGAGCGCGTGGCAGGCCACCACCTCGTCCCAGCCGTCGACCAGCTGCGCGAACCCGGCCACCGCGGCGCTGTCGTGGTGCTTGAGCTGCACCCGCACGAAGGCCTGCAGGCCCAGCCCCAGGCGCTGGGCGCTGACTTCGGCGCGGTAGCCGGCGATCACGCCCTCTCGCTCCAGCCGCTGCACCCGGCGCAGGCAGGCCGATGGCGACAGGTGCACGCGCTCGGCGAGTTCGGCGTTGGTCAGGCGGCCTTGGCCCTGCAGTTCGGCCAGCAGCAACAGGTCGGTGCGATCGAGCGAGGCTTCGGTCATTTCGTGCGCTGAACATGCGGAACATGACCGGATATTGCGCCGATCCTGCGATTCCGGGCAACAACGCAAGCCTGTTGCAGCGGATCGTCGCTATCGTCGCTGGACACGCGGCGCCGGCGCCGCGTCTCGCCATCCGGGAGTCCGCCATGTCCGCCCAGCCTGCCAGCGCCCCGCGCCGCGTCGAGAACCTGCATACCGACAAGGGCAAGGTGCCCGTGTATGCCACCGGCATCGTCGAACAGCCGTGGGACGGCTACAGCGCCGACGACCACGCCACCTGGGCCACCCTCTACGCACGCCAGCGCGCGCTGCTGGACGGCCGCGCCTGCGACGAGTTCCTGCAGGCGCAGGACGCGATGGGCATGACCCCGGACGCGATCCCCAAGTTCTCCGAGTTGAACGACGTGCTTGAGGCCGCGACCGGCTGGACCCTGCTGGGCGTGGAGGGCCTGCTGCCGGAACTGGATTTCTTCGACCACCTGGCCAACCGCCGCTTCCCGGTGACGTGGTGGATCCGCCGCCCGGACCAGATCGACTACATCGAGGAACCCGACCTGTTCCACGACCTGTTCGGCCACGTGCCGCTGCTGATGAACCCCGTGTTCGCCGACTACATGCAGGCCTACGGCCGCGGCGGGGTCAAGGCGCACGGCATCGGCCCGGACGCGCTGCAGAACCTGACCCGGCTGTACTGGTACACGGTCGAGTTCGGCCTGATCCGCCAGCACGACGGCCTGCGCATCTACGGCGCCGGCATCGTCTCCTCGAAGGGCGAGTCGATCCATGCGCTGGAATCGCCGGCGCCCAACCGCATCGGCTTCGACCTGGCGCGCATCATGCGCACCCGCTACCGCATCGACAGCTACCAGAAGACCTACTTCGTCATCGACAGCTTCGAGCAGCTGATGGACGCCACCCGCCCCGACTTCACCCCGGTCTATGCGCGCCTGGCCAGCGAACCGGCGATCCCGGCCGGCCAGGTGCTGGCCAGCGACCACGTGTTCCAGCGCGGCAGCGGCGAAGGCTGGCCGGAGGACGCCGACGTCTGAGGATGCGGTGGGCCGGGCGCTGCCGTTGCAGCCCGCGGTCAGTGGCCCGGGCGCAGGGCGGCGCGGGTGTGCGCCAGGTCGCCGTCGTTGTCTGCCGGCGGGATGCCCAGCAGGTGCGCGAGCAGCGGGTACACGTCGACATTGTCGATCGCCGGGATCACCGCGCCGCGCCGGAACGCCGGGCCATGGGCGATGAACGGCGCGCGCATGTCCGGATGCCGGTGGTCGTAGCCGTGTTCGCCGCGCAGCCGGTGGCCTTTGCGCTGCAGCGCCTCGCGCGTGGTCACCTGCCAGCCCGGCGCGGCCTCGCAGAAATACGCCGGCACCCGCCGATGGTGGCCATAGCGGTAATGCGCCGGGATCTGCTCGCGGGTCATGCAGGTCATGTGCGCGTGCGCGCCCAGCAGGCGCCGTGCCGCGTCCTCGCCGCCGGGCAGCGCATCGAACGAGGCGTAGGCGCCGGTCCACAGGAAGTCCAGGCGCGAGACGTCCACCAGATCGTCCAGGTAGAGCTCGCGCTCGGGGCCGGTCGCGGCCATGCCGTGGTCGGAAACCACGACCAGATTGACGCGGTCGGCCATGCCCTGGGCCTCGATGCCGGCCACCAGGGCGGCCAGGGCGGCATCCACCTCGGCCAGGGCGGCGTCGGTTTCGGGCGCATTCGGCCCGTAGCCATGGCCCATGGTGTCGACGATGTCGAAATACAGGGTGAGGAAATGCGGCCGCCGGGCGGGCGGAAGCGCCAGCCAGTCCAGGACCTGGGACACGCGCTGGCGGGAATCGACGCGGATGTCGAACGGCCGCCAGAACTCCGGCAACGCACCATGCACGGGCGCCTCCGAGCCGACCCAGAACATCGTCGCAGCGCGGCCGCCGTGCTCGCGCACGCTGGTCCACAGCGGCTTGCCGTCGTTCCACCAGCGCGCGTCGGCGACGGTGTCGCGGTCGAACATGCTGAAGCGCACGCCCGGCAGCGTGGGGTCGGTCATGAAGTTGGCGATCACGCCATGGCGGTCGGGCCGCAGCCCGGTCACCAGCGTGTAGTGGTTGGGGAAGGTGATCGACGGGTACGAGGGCCGCATGTACTCGGCGCGCACGCCGCTGTCGGCCAGCGCCTGCAGCGTGGGCGTCAGGCCACGGTCGAGGTAGTCGGCGCGGAACCCGTCGATCGACACCAGCAGCACCGGCGACCCGGCATCGGC